>NZ_JAWPOH010000003.1:0-99614 GCF_037671525.1 Methylobacter svalbardensis | reverse complement strand
ACAATCGGACATGTCGATCATGGTAAAACCACTTTAACTGCTGCTTTAACAAAAGTAATGGCTGAGCTCCAGGGTGGAGAAGTTAAGGCCTTTGATCAGATTGATAATGCACCTGAAGAGCGTGCGCGTGGTATTACTATTTCCACATCACACGTCGAATATGAGTCAGCAGTGCGTCATTATGCACACGTTGATTGCCCGGGCCATGCCGATTATGTAAAAAACATGATTACTGGTGCGGCACAAATGGATGGTGCTATTTTGGTCTGTTCGGCAGCTGATGGACCGATGCCGCAAACAAGAGAGCACATTCTGTTATCAAGACAGGTAGGCGTGCCTTACGTTGTGGTTTTCTTGAATAAAGCGGATATGGTTGACGATGCGGAGTTGATCGAATTGGTCGAAATGGAAATTCGCGAGCTATTGGATATGTACGAATTTCCAGGTGATGATACGCCAATTATCGTAGGCTCAGCCTTACTTGCATTGCAGGGCGATACCAGCGAAATTGGTGTTCCTTCGGTAATTAGATTGGTCGAGGCATTAGATACCTACATTCCATTGCCGGAAAGAGCGGTAGATGGTGCGTTCCTGATGCCTATTGAAGATGTATTTTCAATTTCAGGCCGCGGTACCGTTGTAACGGGTCGTATTGAGCGCGGTATTGTTAAGGTTGGACAGGAAATTGAAATTGTCGGCATTAAGCCCACAGTGACGACAACCTGTACCGGCGTAGAAATGTTCCGTAAATTACTTGATCAAGGTCAAGCAGGCGATAATGTCGGGATTCTTTTGAGGGGCACCAAAAGAGATGACGTTGAGCGTGGGCAAGTATTGGCGCACAAAGGTACCATCAAGCCGCATTCATATTTCAATTCAGAAATTTATATCTTGTCAAAAGATGAAGGTGGTCGTCATACGCCTTTCTTTAACGGCTATCGTCCGCAGTTTTATTTCAGAACAACCGACGTAACAGGTGCGGTAGAGTTGCCGGAAGGCGTTGAAATGGTGATGCCGGGCGATAACATTTCAGTAAAAGTAAAGCTGATTTCACCAATTGCCATGGAGGATGGTTTGCGTTTTGCAATTCGTGAAGGTGGTCGTACAGTAGGTGCAGGCGTCGTTGCATCAATACTTGAATAATAATATTATTTAGTATAATATAGCAGTTTACGTAAGGCTTGTCTGAATAGGTCAGTAGTTCAATTGGTAGAATAGCGGTCTCCAAAACCGCGGGTTGGGGGTTCGAGACCCTCCTGGCCTGCCATTCAGATTAAAGCATATCAAATCTATTTTCATAGTAAAAAACACATGAATACTCAGGTAGAAGCATCGACATCGGTTTTTGATGTTGTTAAGCAAGTATTTTCCGTCGTCTTTGTAGTCGCTGGTGTGGCTGCATTCTATTATTTCTCAGAGATATCACTTTTATATCGGGTTCTTGGGTTGGTTGTGGTGGCTCTTGTTGTGGTGGGTCTGATACTCACTACGGGACTGGGGCGAAATGTTTGGGGTTTCGTTTTGGAGGCCAAGCAGGAAGTCAGAAAGGTTATTTGGCCGACGCGTGAGGAGACTGTCCGCACTACATTGCTGGTATTTGCAATGGTTTTTATTGTTGGCTTGATTCTGTGGCTGCTGGATATGTTCCTGTTTTGGGGTGTGCGGTTTTTAACTGGTCAAGGAGGATAAAGGAATGGCTCTACGCTGGTATGTTGTTCACGCCTACTCAAATTTTGAGAATAAAGTTAAGCAAGCGTTAGAGGAAAGGATAAAGCGAGAAGGTCTGGAGCAATATTTCGGAAAGATTCTGGTGCCTACCGAAGAAGTTGTGGAAATGCGGATGGGGCAACAGAGAAAAAGTGAGCGAAAGTTTTTCCCAGGATATGTTTTGGTTCAGATGGATTTAACTGACGAAACATGGCATTTGGTCAAGGATGTGCCGAAAGTATTGGGATTTATTGGCGGGACTTCAGATCGTCCGGCGCCAATATCAGAAAAAGAAGCGCTGGCAATTCTCAATAGAGTAGAAGATGGGGTGAATAAGCCTCGTCCCAAGACTATGTTTGAGGCTGGTGAAGTGATTAGGGTTATTGACGGTCCATTCAAAGATTTCAATGGTGTTGTTGAAGAAGTTAATTACGAGAAAAGTAAAATAAAAATTTCAGTGCTCATTTTTGGGCGGTCAACATCTGTTGAGCTTGGGTTTGGGCAGGTAGAAAAAAGTTAATTAAGTTTAGGTACTTAGTGTTTACAAAATCACTGTCTGAATAAGGCAGTGATTTTTTGTGTCTAGGGGAGCTGAAAGGCGTTTGCACCCATATTTGGAGTAAATAATGGCTAAAAAAATAACTGCGTATATAAAATTGCAGGTTAAAGCGGGCGAAGCAAATCCAAGTCCACCGGTCGGTCCAGCATTGGGTCAGCGCGGTGTTAATATCATGGAGTTTTGCAAGGCTTTTAACGCTAAAACACAGGATACAGAAAAGGGTTTGCCTTTGCCTGTGGTTATCACTGTTTATAGTGATCGTAGTTTTACTTTTATTACAAAAACCCCGCCAGCTTCAATTCTTTTGAAGAAAGCGACGGGTATTAAAAGCGGAAGCAGCAATCCCAATACCAAGAAAGTGGGTACGGTAACTCGTGCACAGCTGGAAGAAATTGCTAAAACAAAAATGGAAGATTTGAATGCGGCAGATTTGGAAGCGGCAGTAAAAACGATTGCAGGCAGTGCGTACAGCATGGGTCTGAATGTGGAGGGATTATAATGGCTAAGTTGTCAAAAAAAGCGAAAATTATCAAAGGGAAAGTTGATAAAACCAAGCAATATTCAATCACCGAAGCAGTTAAGTTATTGAAAGAATTGGGTACTGCAAAATTTAATGAAGCTATTGATGTTAGCGTTAATATGGGCGTTGATCCTCGCAAGTCAGATCAAAATGTCCGTGGCGCAACAGTACTTCCAAACGGTACCGGAAAAACAGTCAGAGTTGCCGTTTTTACACAAGGACCCAATGCAGATGCGGCAAGAGAAGCTGGCGCTGATATAGTCGGTATGGATGACTTGGGCGATCTAGTAAAAAAAGGTGAAATGAATTTTGATGTGGTCATTGCCTCTCCAGATGCTATGAGGGTTGTTGGTCAGTTGGGGCAAATTTTGGGGCCTAGAGGTTTAATGCCTAACCCTAAGGTTGGAACTGTGACCGCTGATGTTGCCACGGCAGTAAGGAATGCCAAATCAGGGCAGGTTCGGTATCGAACTGATAAGTCAGGGATTATTCATTGTACACTGGGTAAAGTTGCATTCGATGAAGCAGCTATTCAGGGTAATTTGGAAGCATTGATTGCAGATTTAAAAAAACTAAAGCCGACTGCTGCAAAAGGCATATACATTAAAAAGATAACCTTATCTTCGACGATGGGTCCTGGTTTGTGTATAGACCAGAGCAGTATTTCAATTTAACGTTCGACTGCATGGACGCAGGGGGTAGAGTAATGCAGGAGCAATTACCGAGTAAAAGACTTTGGGTTGCCGACCCGTTCGGTAACCGTCAAAGACCGCAGGAGTTGTAAAACTTAATATGTCCTGCGTAGACGGAAGCTGGAACCTAAAAAACTGGGGAAAGGGACCGTAAGGGGTATTCGACTGAATGCTTTTTATTAATTCTGGGGATAAATTCCGGAGGTAAGCTGTGGCACTAAATTTAGATAGCAAAAAAGCTGTCGTAGAAGAAGTCGCTGTATTCGCCGCTAAAGCTCATTCTGCTGTTGCAGCAGAATATCGTGGATTGACAGTTTCGGAATTGACCGAGCTGCGCAAAACTGCGAGAGAGACAGGTGTTTATCTGCGTGTGGTAAAAAATACGTTGGCAAAACGAGCGGTAGCAGGGACAGAGTTTGAATGCATGCAGAGCGGGCTTATAGGTCCGTTATTGATTGCATTTTCTATGGAAGATCCAGGATCTGCGGCGCGTTTAATCAGTAATTTTGCTAAGACTCACGACAAGTTAATTACCAAGATAGTCGCTATTGGCGGGCAGTCGTTTGATGGGTCTGAGCTTGCTCGACTGGCCAGTCTGCCTACTCGCGATCAAGGTATTGCTCTGTTAATGTCAGTAATGAGAGCGCCTACAGAGAAATTTGTGCGTACTTTGGCTGCAATTAGAGATCAGAAAGAAGCAGCATAGTAGATAGCGTTGCAACGCAATGTTTCTAGTGCTACAACCAGTTTAAAACTTATTATTTTAGAGGAATACACAATGGCAATTTCGCAAGAAGATATCTTGGAAGCGGTCTCAAAGATGAGCGTTATGGAAATCGTTGATTTGATTTCAGCGATGGAAGAAAAATTCGGGGTATCAGCAGCGGCAGCAGTTGCGGCTGCACCTGTAGCATCTGCTGCTGCGGCTGAAGAGCAAACTGAATTTAACGTTATTATGACGTCTTTCGGCGAAAACAAAGTTTCAGTTATTAAAGCAGTGCGCGGTCTTACTGGATTGGGCTTGAAAGAAGCTAAAGATGCTGTCGAAGGCGTTCCAACAACAGTGAAAGAAGGCGTTTCTAAAGCTGAAGCAGAAGAAGCGCAAAAGCTGCTTGTTGATGCAGGCGCTACTGTCGAAATTAAATAAATTTTGACTCGATTGCAGAGACGTTGGAATATAACGCATCTGCCAAGTATGGCTGGTGGCAACCTTGTCACCGGCCTTTTACTGTTTGCACTAATTGCACGGTAGAAAATTATCTATGACGAAAAGGTTTGGAAGCGATATGTCCTACTCTTTTACAGAAAAAAAGCGTATTCGAAATAACTTTGGGAAAGGTACTGAGGTGCTTGATGTTCCCTATCTTCTGGCAACGCAAATTAATTCATATGCGGGCTTTTTGCAATCAGGTGTTACGGCTGAAAAGCGTGAAGACAGGGGCTTGCATGCTGCATTCTCCAGTGTTTTTCCCATTGAAAGTCATTCCGGATATGCAGTGCTGGAGTATGTGAAATATAGATTGGGGGAGCCTGTTTTTGATGTAAGAGAGTGTCAACAAAGAGGCGCAACCTACGCTGCACCCTTAAGGGTGTTGGTTCGCCTGGTTATCTATGACAAAGAAGCCTCTGCGAATGCAAAAGTAGTCAAGGATATCCGTGAGCAGGAAGTTTACATGGGTGAGTTGCCGTTGATGACGGACAATGGAACCTTTGTCATTAATGGGACAGAGCGGGTAATTGTCTCTCAGTTACATCGTTCGCCTGGCGTTTTCTTTGATCATGATAAAGGCAAGACCCATTCGTCAGGAAAGCTGTTATTTAATGCGCGGGTTATTCCTTATCGTGGTTCGTGGTTGGATTTTGAATTTGATCATAAAGATTGTGTTTTTGTTCGAATTGACCGTCGCAGAAAAATACCTGCCACTATCTTGCTGAGAGGTTTAGGATACGATAACGAAGAAATGATCAAGATTTTCTTCGAAATGAACAAATTTACCCTTGATGCACAAAAATGTATTTTCCATATCGTTCCTGAGCGCATGCGTGGCGAAATTGCAGCCTTTGATATTAAGACTGCGGAGGGTCAGGTGCTGGTTGAAGAGGGACGTCGGATTACGGCTAAGCATATCCGTGAAATGAACAAGTCCGGTTTGACCGAAGTAGATGTGCCCAAGGAATACTTGGTTGGCAAAATATTGGGGCACAACCTAATTGACCAATCTACAGGCGAGTTGATCGCTAATGTTAATGACGGGATTACTTTACCGATAATCGATCAGTGCATGGAAAGCGGGATTAAAGAGCTTAATACCCTGTTTGTTAATGACTTGGATAAGGGTCCGTACATGTCTAATGCCATGAGACTGGATGCAACTTCCAATAGTCTTGAAGCATTGGTTGAAATATACCGAATGATGCGTCCTGGTGAGCCACCGACTAAAGATTCGGCAGAAAACCTGTTTCAGAATTTGTTCTTTACCGATGAAAGATATGATTTGTCTACGGTTGGACGGATGAAGTTTAATCGTCGTTTGGGGCGTCAAGAGATAACAGGGCCGGGTACCTTAACTAAAGATGACATCATTGATGTACTTAAAGAATTAATAGATATTCGTAACGGCAACGGTAATGTTGACGATATCGACCATTTAGGCAACAGACGCGTACGCTCGGTTGGAGAAATGATCGAGAACCAATTCCGTGTAGGTTTGGTTCGGGTTGAACGAGCGGTTAAAGAACGATTAACGCTTGCAGATTCAGAAGGACTGATGCCGCAGGAAATTATCAATGCAAAACCGGTTTCTGCAGCGGTAAAAGAGTTTTTCGGTTCCAGTCAGCTGTCACAGTTTATGGATCAAAATAATCCATTATCTCAGGTGACCCACAAACGACGCGTATCGGCTTTAGGGCCAGGCGGTTTGGCAAGGGAACGCGCTGGATTTGAGGTTCGTGACGTACATGCAACGCATTATGGTCGTGTGTGTCCTATTGAGACACCTGAAGGCCCCAACATCGGCTTGATCAATTCATTGTCGGTTTATGCGCGTACCAATAATTATGGTTTTTTGGAAACACCTTATAGAAAAGTAGTCGATGGCAAGGTAACCGATCATGTCGATTATTTGTCAGCTATTGAAGAGGGCGAGTTTGTCATTGCTCAGGCCAGTGTTGCCGTAGATGCAAGCGGGAAACTGGTTGAAGGTCTGGTGTCATGCCGTCATAAAGATGAATTTACCTTGGCCATGTCTGACACCGTTCAGTATATGGATGTGTCATCCAAGCAGATTGTATCGGTAGCGGCGTCCATTATCCCCTTCCTGGAGCATGATGATGCTAACCGGGCGTTGATGGGGTCAAACATGCAACGTCAGGCTGTTCCTACGCTAAGAGCTGAAAAGCCATTGGTGGGCACAGGCATGGAAAGAACAGTTGCTAAAGATTCAGGTGTAACCGTGGTTGCCGCCCGTGGCGGTAAGATTGAGGCGGTTGATGCGGCAAGAATCGTGGTGCGTGTAAACGATACGGAAACCGAAACAGGTATGCCGGGGGTTGATATTTACAACCTGATTAAATATACCCGCTCAAATCAGAACACCTGTATCAACCAGAAACCACTGGTAAGGCCAGGCGATATTGTTAATGCCGGCGACATTATGGCAGATGGGCCGTCTACGGATATGGGTGAGTTAGCGTTAGGGCAAAACATGTTGGTTGCGTTTATGCCTTGGAATGGCTACAACTTTGAGGATTCGATTCTGGTTTCAGAGCGTGTCGTTAAAGAAGACCGATTCACTACGATCCATATCGAAGAGAAAACTTGTGTAGCACGTGATACCAAACATAGCCCGGAAGAAATTACGGCGGATATTCCTAACGTCAGCGAAGAAGCGTTGTCCAAGCTTGATGAGTCGGGGATAGTTTATGTCGGCGCTGAAGTTAAAGGCGGTGACATTCTGGTGGGTAAGGTGACGCCAAAGGGTGAGACTCAATTAACACCTGAAGAGAAATTATTACGCGCGATTTTCGGCGAGAAAGCAGCCGATGTTAAGGATACCTCGTTACGTGTACCTGGAAGTATCGAAGGTACAGTTATTGATGTTCAGGTATTTACCCGTGACGGCGTAAAGAAGGACAAACGAGCTCTGGATATTGAGCAGGAAGAAATCAAGCGTTACCGAAAAGACCTTGATGATCAGCTGAAAATTCTTGAAGAAGATATTTTTGCGCGTGTTGCCAGACTTTTGGTTGGCAAGGTTGCTCAAGCGGGCCCCGGACAGTTAAAAGCGGGAACCGAAATAACCCAATCATATCTTAATGGCTTGAAGCATTCAGAGTGGCTGAAAATCCGCATGAAGGACGAAGACATTAATCTTCAGTTGGAAACGGTTGTCGCCCAAGTAGAGCAGCAAAGAAAAGATTTTGATGAGAAATTTGAAGTCAAGCGTAAAAAAATCACTATGGGTGATGATTTGGCGCCAGGTGTTCTGAAAATGGTCAAGGTTTATCTGGCAGTTAAAAGGCGCATTCAGCCGGGTGATAAAATGGCCGGACGTCATGGAAACAAAGGTGTTATTTCCATGATCAGACCGATTGAAGACATGCCTTATACGGCTGATGGAAACCCGGTTGATATCGTCTTAAATCCATTAGGTGTACCTTCGCGGATGAACGTCGGACAGGTGCTTGAAACACATTTAGGCTGGGCAGCGAAAGGATTGGGTATCAAGATCGGTAAAATGCTGGAAGCTCAGTATGATCAAGAAAAGGCCAAGGTTACTGCGATCCGGGATTATTTGGATAAGATTTATAACAGTAGCGGGCGTAAAGAAGATTTGGCTTCATTTACCGATCAAGAAATCCTGGAAATGGCGACTAATCTTGTCGGCGGTGTGCCTATGGCCACTCCTGTTTTTGACGGCGCAAGTGAAGACGAAATTCGCACCATGCTGAAGTTGGCGGATTTGCCTGAACATGGGCAGGTTACGCTTTATGACGGTTTAACCGGCGAACCGTTTGAACGCGAAGTTACAGTGGGTTATATGTATATGCTGAAGCTGAACCATTTGGTTGATGACAAGATGCATGCGCGGTCAACGGGACCTTATAGTTTGGTTACGCAGCAGCCATTAGGCGGTAAAGCGCAATTCGGCGGACAGCGTTTTGGAGAAATGGAGGTCTGGGCGCTTGAAGCTTATGGTGCTGCCTATACCTTGCAGGAAATGTTGACAGTTAAATCTGATGACGTGACCGGTAGAACGCGTATGTATAAAAACATTGTCGATGGCGATCATAAAATGGAAGCCGGCATGCCGGAATCATTTAATGTTTTAATTAAAGAAATCCGCTCATTGGCTGTCAATATAGAATTGCAGCGGGATTAGGTGTGTATGTCGGGTCGCCTAAAGCGCCTACTGTTGGTAGAGTAGCGTAACCCCACAAACCAATGCCGTACCCGCTGGGTTACGATGCAGAAATGAAGCGTTTCGGCAATTGCTCCTGCATTGCTCTACCTCCTGCATCCATGCGGTCGTAACCCAACCTATAGCCTGTTCTGGTATACGCCAGAAAGCATTTAAAGAGGACAAGCTCTTGAAAGATTTAATGAATTTCTTAAAACGCCAAGGTCGTGCCGATGATTTTGACGGAATTAGCATTGGTTTAGCATCACCGGATATGATTCGTTCCTGGTCATATGGCGAAGTAAAAAAACCAGAAACGATTAATTATCGGACCTTTAAGCCTGAGCGCGATGGTTTATTCTGCGCCAAGATTTTTGGCCCGGTCAGTGATTATGAGTGCCTTTGCGGTAAATATAAAAGACTGAAGCATCGCGGCGTTATTTGTGAAAAATGTGGCGTTGAGGTTACGTTATCCAAGGTTCGCCGTGAAAGAATGGGGCATATTGATTTAGCCAGTCCTGTTGCGCATATTTGGTTTCTAAAATCGCTACCCTCCAGAATAGCGTTGCTATTGGATATGACACTGCGTGAAATTGAGCGCGTGTTGTATTTCGAATCATTCGTCGTTTTAGATCCAGGCATGACAGCTTTAGATAAAGGTCAGTTGCTTACCGATGATGATTATCTGGATGCAGTTGAATTGCATGGAGATGATTTTGTCGCAAAAATGGGTGCAGAAGCGATCTATGATTTGCTTAAGTCAATTGATTTAAAAGAGCAAGTTGAAATTCTGCGTGAAGAAATTAATTCGACCAATTCAGAAACCAAGATCAAGAAGTACTCAAAACGCCTGAAAGTTATGGATGCGTTATTGAATTCAAAAAATCGCCCGGAATGGATGATTTTGAAGGTGTTGCCGGTATTGCCGCCTGAGCTGCGCCCGCTGGTGCCTCTGGACGGCGGTCGATTCGCAACCTCTGATTTGAATGACCTTTATCGTCGCGTTATCAACAGAAACAACCGTTTAAACCGCTTGCTGGACTTGAATGCGCCGGACATAATCGTTCGTAACGAAAAGCGCATGTTGCAGGAATCTGTTGATGCGTTGCTCGATAACGGTCGACGTGGTCGTGCGATTACCGGAACCAACAGAAGGCCGCTTAAATCATTAGCGGATATGATTAAAGGTAAGCAAGGCCGTTTTAGACAAAACCTCTTGGGCAAGCGTGTTGATTATTCAGGCCGTTCGGTCATTGTTGTAGGGCCTACGTTAAGGCTGCATCAATGCGGACTCCCGAAAAAAATGGCATTGGAGCTGTTCAAGCCGTTTATATTTAGTAAGCTACAATTTCGCGGTCTAGCCACAACCATTAAAGCTGCGAAAAAAATGGTTGAAAGGGAAGGGGCTGAAGTCTGGGATATTCTTGAAGAAGTTATCCGTGAACATCCTATTTTGTTAAACCGTGCGCCTACCTTGCATAGACTGGGTATTCAGGCATTTGAGCCTACGCTGATTGAAGGCAAAGCGATCCAGTTGCATCCGTTGGTCTGTAGTGCATTTAACGCTGACTTTGACGGCGATCAGATGGCTGTACACATTCCGTTATCAATTGAAGCTCAAATTGAAGCCAGAACGTTAATGATGGCGACGAATAACATCTTGTCTCCTGCAAATGGTGAGCCTGTCATTAACCCGTCTCAAGACGTGGTTCTGGGGCTTTATTATATTAGCCGTGAAAAAATTAATGCAAAAGGTGATGGCAGTATATTCGTCAGTGTCGGTGAAATTCATAAGGCACTGCTAACTAAAACAGTTGAACTGCAATCTAAAATTCAAGTACGCATCACGGAAAAAGTGGTGAATGAAAATGGCGAAACTGAAGATAAAACTCATCGCGTAGAAACTACCGTGGGTCGTGCGTTAATCTGGGAAGTCGTTCCAGATCGCATGCCTTACGAGATGGTTAACTGTGATATGACCAAAAAGAATATATCGCGGTTAATTAACTACAGTTATCGTTACTTAGGTAACAAAGACACGGTAATACTTGCCGATCAGTTGATGTATTTGGGTTTCAGGTATGCAACGATCTCAGGGATTTCATTTGGTATCGAAGATATGGTAATACCGGCTAAAAAAGTCGATATTATTAAAGCTTCTGATGCTGAAGTTAACGAGATTCAAAGTCAATATGCTTCCGGCTTAGTAACTGACGGTGAACGATATAACAAGGTTGTTGATATTTGGTCGCATGCTAACGACCAGATAGCCAAGGTCATGATGGATGGGCTGGGTGAAGAGTCGGTTGTTAATGCTGAAGGTAAGACAGTAAAACAAAAATCATTTAATTCTATCTTTATGATGGCTGAGTCAGGGGCAAGGGGTTCTGCTGCCCAGATTCGTCAGTTAGCTGGGATGCGTGGCTTGATGGCTAAGCCTGATGGTTCTATTATTGAAACGCCGATTACCGCTAATTTCAGAGAAGGCTTGGACGTATTGCAGTATTTTATCTCTACTCATGGTGCTCGTAAAGGTCTGGCAGATACAGCGTTGAAAACTGCGAACTCCGGGTACCTGACGCGTAGATTAGTCGATGTTGCGCAGGACTTGGTGATTAACGGGGATGATTGCGGTACGACTAACGGGTTGATCATGACCCCAATTATTGAGGGTGGTGATGTAGTTGAGCCTTTATCGGAACGAGTATTAGGCCGAGTTGCTGTTAATGACATAATGGATCCAGCCGGAGATATTATGGTGGTACCCGGCGGCACATTATTAGATGAGTACTGGGTGGCTGTTCTTGATGAGCATAGTATTGATCAGGTTTTGGTTCGTTCAATTATTACGTGTGAAAACAGGCATGGTGTTTGTGCTGCCTGTTATGGGCGTGATTTGGGTCGCGGTCACTTGGTGAATATTGGTGAGGCGGTAGGTGTCATTGCTGCGCAATCAATCGGTGAGCCAGGTACGCAGTTGACTATGCGGACTTTCCATATCGGTGGAGCGGCATCCAGATCTGCTGCAATCAGCAATGTTCAGGTTAAATCTGCGGGAACTGTACGTCTTAATAACCTGAAATCGGTCGCGAATCGTGAGGGAAACCTGGTTGCGGTCTCAAGATCGGGTGAAGTCGGCGTGGTTGATGATTATGGCCGGGAAAAAGAGCGTTATAAAATTCCTTATGGGGCGGTGCTTTCCGTGCAGGAAGGCTCTCGAATCAATGCCGGTGATATCATTGTTACCTGGGATCCTCATACGCATCCGGTTATTACTGAGGTTGATGGTGTGGTCGAGCTGATTGATTTTGTCGACGGTGTCACCGTACAAAAACAATCTGATGAAGTTACCGGCCTGAGTTCATTAGTTGTCACTGATCCAAAGCAGCGGGGAAGTGCGGGTAAGGAATTACGGCCAATGGTGAAGTTATTTGATGGTGATGGGAATTCAATTTATTTGCCGGGTACTGAAATACCTGCACAATATTTCTTGCCGGCAGGTGCGATTGCCGGGATCAAAGACGGCGGTGAAGTTAAGGTTGGTGATGTTTTAGCGAGGATTCCTCAGGAGTCTAGTAAAACGAGAGATATTACCGGGGGTTTGCCGCGCGTTGCTGATTTATTTGAAGCGCGAAAAACAAAAGACCCGGCAATTCTTGCGGAGACTAGTGGAACCATTTCATTTGGTAAGGAAACCAAGGGTAAGCAGCGGGTCATAATTACCGATCCTGCGGGCGAGCAGATTGAAACACTGATACCTAAATGGCGTCATATTACAGTCTTTGAGGGTGAGTATGTTGAAAAGGGTGAAACAATTGCAGAAGGTGAGTTGACTCCGCACGATATTCTCAGATTGCGAGGAATTGAGGAGTTAGCGAACTATCTGGTTAAGGAAATTCAGGACGTATATCGTTTGCAGGGTGTTAAAATTAACGATAAACACATTGAAGCTATCATTCGTCAAATGCTCAGAAAAGTTGAGATTACTGCGTCGGGTGATACGGGATTCCTGAAAGGTGACCAAGTTGAGCGTGCCGCAATGCGAGAAGAAAATGACAAGATGGAGGCTGAAGGAAAGATTCCAGCAAGTTATAATTCTGTGTTGTTAGGGATTACTAAGGCATCATTGGCGACGGAGTCATTTATTTCTGCGGCGTCATTCCAGGAAACAACCCGAGTATTGACTGATGCAGCGGTGCGTGGATTAAGTGATAGCTTACAAGGATTAAAAGAGAATGTTATTGTTGGACGTTTAATTCCAGCAGGAACTGGCTTGGCTTTTCATGAAGGCAGAAAAAACAGATTTGCGCAGCATGATATAGCAGAAAGTGAAGCGCCTCTGGCAGTGGATGCCGGGGATGTGGAAGAGGCCCTTAAGCAGGCTTTAAATATTTAGGAAAGCGTTTTTAAATATGGACTTGACCTGCTAAGCATTAGCAAGTATTATGCTCTGCTCAAATGAGCTAACGTGCTTAGGTCGGGTCGAATCGTAATTAACCGTTTGTATTTATTAAATGCGGCGGTTATTTTATTATCTGACAGTTAAATTGTACATCGGAGTAAACAAAGTTATGGCCACGATCAACCAATTGGTTCGTAAGCCTCGTGCTAAAAAAATAGAAAAAAGCAATGTTCCTGCATTAGAGGCTTGTCCTCAGCGTAGGGGGGTATGTACTCGCGTTTATACGACAACGCCTAAGAAACCAAACTCTGCACTACGTAAGGTGGCTAGGGTCAGGTTAACTAATGGAGCTGAAGTAAGTAGCTATATTGGTGGTGAGGGGCATAATCTTCAGGAGCATTCCGTGGTTCTGATAAGGGGTGGTCGTGTTAAGGATTTGCCTGGTGTGAGATATCACGTTGTGCGTGGTAGCTTGGATGCTTCAGGCGTGACTAACAGAAAATGTGGTCGCTCTAAATATGGAACAAAAAGGCCTAAAGGCTAAACGTTGGTTGGTGAGATAAATGTCTAGAAGAAGAGTCGCTACAAAAAGAGAAATTATTCCAGATCCAAGATTTGGCAGTATTATGCTGACCAAGTTTATGAATATGATTATGGAAAGTGGTAAAAAATCTATTGCTGAAGGGATTGTCTATGGTGCCTTAGATGTAATTGAAAGCAAAGGGCATAGTGAGCCATTGGAAGTTTTATCTAAGGCTTTAGAAAATGTTCAGCCAAGGGTAGAGGTTAAATCTCGCCGTGTTGGTGGTGCAACATACCAAGTTCCAGTTGAGGTTCGTCCTTCAAGACGTATGGCTTTAGCGATGCGCTGGTTGATTGATGCTTCACGAAAAAGAAATGAAAGAAATATGCCTGCTAAGTTGGCGGGTGAGTTAATGGATGCTTTTGAAAGTAGAGGTTCTGCTGCTAAAAAGCGTGAAGACACTCATAGAATGGCGGAAGCAAATAAAGCTTTCTCTCATTATCGCTGGTAATCAACGAATTACATTGAAGACTGTATAGTTGTGGCTCGTAAAACTCCAATTGGGTTTTATCGGAATATCGGTATCATGGCACACATTGATGCAGGTAAAACCACAACAACAGAGCGTGTGCTCTATTATACGGGTGTGTCTCACAAGATAGGTGAGGTGCATGACGGTGCAGCAACCATGGACTGGATGGAGCAGGAGCAGGAGAGGGGTATTACCATTACCTCTGCTGCAACTACCTGTTTTTGGAGCGGAATGGAAAATCAGTTTCCTTTGCATCGTATAAATATTATAGATACGCCGGGACATGTAGACTTCACAATAGAAGTCGAGCGCTCATTACGAGTTTTAGACGGTGCATGCGCGGTATTTTGTGCTGTTGGTGGGGTTGAACCTCAGTCTGAAACGGTTTGGCGTCAGGCGGACAAGTACAGTGTTCCGCGCTTGGTTTTTGTGAATAAAATGGATCGCTGTGGCGCAGATTTTTTGCGTGTCATTGAGCAAATTAAGTCGAGATTGGGAAGTAAAGCGGTTCCAATGCAGTTGCCGATTGGAGTTGAAGATGGTTTTGAAGGGGTTGTTGATCTTATTAAGATGAAAGCCATATATTGGGATGAAGCCAATATGGGTATGACCTTTAAGGAAAAGGATGTTCCTGCAAGTATGCTAGACCTCTGCCAGAAATGGAGGGAGTATATGGTTGAGGCGTCTGCAGAGGCTAACGAAGAATTATTAAATAAATATCTTGAAGAAGGGTGTTTATCAGACGAAGAGATTAAGCTTGGAATTCGCTCGCGGACTATAGCTAATCAGATTGTTCCTGCATTTTGTGGTTCAGCCTTTAAGAACAAAGGTGTTCAGGCGATGCTGGATGCGGTAATAGAATATCTACCTGCTCCAACTGATGTTGGTGCAGTAAAAGGTCATCTTGAAGATGGCTCCGAGGTGGAGGTGCGTACGGCTAGCGATTGCGCTCCTTTTTCGGCCTTGGCATTTAAAATTGCTACGGATCCTTTTGTGGGTACCTTGACTTTTTTTCGGGTTTATTCGGGCGTTCTGAATTCTGGAGATAGTATTTATAATCCAGTAAAAAAGAAAAAGGAACGGGTTGGACGCATAGTGCAAATGCACGCAAATAGCCGAGAAGAAGTAAGAGAGGTTTTTGCTGGGGATATAGCTGCTGCAATTGGACTCAAGGATGTAACTACGGGAGATACGCTTTGTGATCTTAATAGTGTCATAGTTCTTGAGCGCATGGAGTTTCCAGATCCGGTAATTTCGGTTGCGGTGGAGCCGAAAACAAAAGCAGATCAAGAAAAGATGGGAGTTGCATTGGGTAAGTTAGCTCAAGAAGATCCTTCTTTTAGGGTGCATACCGATGAAGAGTCGGGGCAAATAATTATCTCTGGAATGGGTGAATTGCACCTAGAGATTATTGTGGATCGCATGAAGAGGGAGTTTAATGTTGAGGCGAATGTTGGCGCTCCGCAGGTCGCATACCGAGAAACAATTCGAAAGACAGTTGAGCAGGAAGGTAAATTTATTCGGCAATCCGGTGGGCGTGGGCAGTATGGCCATGTTTGGTTGCGCATTGAGCCGCAAGAAATTGGTGCCGGTTATGAGTTTGTTAATGAGATTGTTGGCGGCGTTGTTCCAAAAGAATTTATACCGGCTGTAGATAAAGGTATCCAAGAGCAGCTGAAGAGTGGTATTCTAGCTGGCTATCCTGTACTGGATGTTAAGGTGTCTTTATTTGATGGTTCGTATCACGATGTGGATTCGAACGAAATAGCTTTCAAAATTGCCGGGTCCATGTGTTTCAGGGAAGGTGCTAGGAAGGCAGATCCTGTTTTGCTTGAGCCGATAATGAAAGTTGAAATTGCCACACCTGAAGAATATATGGGTGATGTCGTAGGTGATATCAATAGGCGGCGTGGGATAATTCAGGGTATGGAGGATGCTCCATCAGGGAAAACACTTAGCTGCGAAGTGCCGTTGGCTGAAATGTTTGGTTATGCAACTGATTTGCGATCGGCAACACAGGGGCGGGCAACATACAGTATGCAGTTTGAAAAATATAATGAAGCGCCTGCAAATATTGCGGAAGCGATTATTAAAAAATCTTCATAAAATTGAATATAATTAAAGGTATTAACTCATGGCCAAAGAAAAATTCTCACGTAGCAAGCCCCACGTAAACGTCGGCACAATCGGACATGTCGATCATGGTAAAACCACTTTAACTGCTGCTTTAACAAAAGTAATGGCTGAGCTCCAGGGTGGAGAAGTTAAGGCCTTTGATCAGATTGATAATGCACCTGAAGAGCGTGCGCGTGGTATTACTATTTCCACATCACACGTCGAATATGAGTCAGCAGTGCGTCATTATGCACACGTTGATTGCCCGGGCCATGCCGATTATGTAAAAAACATGATTACTGGTGCGGCACAAATGGATGGTGCTATTTTGGTCTGTTCGGCAGCTGATGGACCGATGCCGCAAACAAGAGAGCACATTCTGTTATCAAGACAGGTAGGCGTGCCTTACGTTGTGGTTTTCTTGAATAAAGCGGATATGGTTGACGATGCGGAGTTGATCGAATTGGTCGAAATGGAAATTCGCGAGCTATTGGATATGTACGAATTTCCAGGTGATGATACGCCAATTATCGTAGGCTCAGCCTTACTTGCATTGCAGGGCGATACCAGCGAAATTGGTGTTCCTTCGGTAATTAGATTGGTCGAGGCATTAGATACCTACATTCCATTGCCGGAAAGAGCGGTAGATGGTGCGTTCCTGATGCCTATTGAAGATGTATTTTCAATTTCAGGCCGCGGTACCGTTGTAACGGGTCGTATTGAGCGCGGTATTGTTAAGGTTGGACAGGAAATTGAAATTGTCGGCATTAAGCCCACAGTGACGACAACCTGTACCGGCGTAGAAATGTTCCGTAAATTACTTGATCAAGGTCAAGCAGGCGATAATGTCGGGATTCTTTTGAGGGGCACCAAAAGAGATGACGTTGAGCGTGGGCAAGTATTGGCGCACAAAGGTACCATCAAGCCGCATTCATATTTCAATTCAGAAATTTATATCTTGTCAAAAGATGAAGGTGGTCGTCATACGCCTTTCTTTAACGGCTATCGTCCGCAGTTTTATTTCAGAACAACCGACGTGACAGGTGCCGTTGAGTTGCCGGAAGGCGTTGAAATGGTGATGCCGGGCGATAACATTTCAGTAAAAGTAAAGCTGATTTCACCGATTGCCATGGAGGATGGTTTGCGTTTTGCAATTCGTGAAGGTGGTCGTACAGTAGGTGCGGGCGTCGTTGCATCAATAATAGAGTAATATATATGTCTAATCAAACTATCAGAATCCGTTTGAAATCATTTGATCATAAATTGATTGATCAATCGGCTGGTGAGATAGTAGAAACAGCAAGAAGAACGGGTGCTCAAGTTAAGGGGCCTATTCCATTGCCTACTAAAAAAGAGCGTTTTACGATTCTAATTTCTCCGCATGTTAATAAAGATGCAAGAGATCAATATGAATTAAGAACATATAAAAGATTATTGGATATCGTTGAACCAACAGAAAAAACCGTAGATGCATTGATGAAGTTAGATCTTGCAGCTGGTGTTGATGTTCAAATAAAATTGAATTAAGAAGCAGGGGAATTGGCAGATGTCAATAGGTCTTATAGGTCGTAAATGTGGTATGACCAGAGTTTTTTGTGAAGATGGTTCGTCAGTACCAGTTACTGTACTCCAGATTGACTCAAACAGAGTTACTCAGGTTAAAGGTATTGAGGTTGATGGGTATCGTTCTATTCAAGTAGCGGCGGGCGATAAGAAGTCATCTAGAGTCAATAAAGCAATGGCTGGTCATTACGCAGCAGCAAATGTGACAGCTGGACGCGGCCTTTGGGAGTTCAGGCTGGATGATGGGGAAGGTGAAGGTTTAACAACTGGAACTCAGTTATCATTAGATATTTTTTCTGAGGGTCAAGTTGTTGACGTTCAAGGGAAAAGTATTGGTAAAGGTTTTGCTGGTGGTATTAAACGTCACAACTTTAGCATGCAAGATGCTACTCATGGTAACTCGCGCTCACACAGGGTTTTGGGTTCCATCGGTATGTGTCAAACACCTGGTCGTGTCTTTAAAGGTAAGAAAATGGAAGGTCACATGGGGGCTGAAAAAGTTACAGTTCAGAATCTGACTATTCATTCCATTGATATGGCAAGAAATTTAATTTTAGTAAAAGGTGCAGTTCCTGGTGCTAAAGGCGGTGATGTTGTAATTACTCCCGCTATGAAAATACGAAATAAAGGTTAAGCCATGAGTATTCAAATACCAGCTTTAAACGAACAAGACTCTTCTGGAAGTGTAGAAGTGGCTGAGGCTATATTTGGGCAGTCATTTAATGAGACTTTAGTTCATCAATTGGTTGTTAGGCATTTAGCTGGGGCTCGTGCCGGAACTAAGGCTCAGAAAACACGCTCTGATGTGAGTGGTGGTGGTGCAAAGCCTTGGAGACAAAAAGGAACGGGGCGCGCAAGATCGGGTACAACTCGTAGTCCAATCTGGAGAACAGGTGGTGTTTCATTTGCTGCAAGGCCTAGAAATTACGAGCAAAAACTAAACAAGAAAATGTTTCGTGTTGGTGTTCGGTCAATATTGTCTGAGTTAGTTAGGCAGGATCGCTTAGTTGTTAGTAATGATATTTTGCCGTCCAGTCCTAAAACAAAGGAATTGAATGCAAGAATAAAGGCTATTGAAGCAAAGCGTATTCTCATTGTAGTTGAGAGTGTGGATGCAAATTTAGCTTTAGCGTCACGAAACATACCTTATGTAGAAGTAATTGAAGCAATTAATTTAAGCCCAGTGTTATTGGTTTCAGCTGATAAAGTTATTGCTACACCTGGTGCGTTGAAGCAACTAGAGGAGCGCTTGGCGTGAGTTTAAATAAATACCACTTAGCAGGTGTGCTACAAGCTCCGATTGTATCTGAGAAGAGCACTATTGCTGCAGAAAAAAATAATCAATTTGTTTTTAAAGTGCAAAAACAGGCAACGAAAAAACAAGTTAAAAATGCAGTGGAACTAATGTTTAGCGTTGAAGTTGATTCAGTTCAGGTTTTAAACGTTAAAGGCAAACAGAAAAGATTCGGCGGTTCATTGGGGCAACGATCTGATTGGAAGAAGGCTTATGTAAAACTTAAGTCTGGCCATGATATAGATTTCTCCGCTGCTTAATAATTTAAGTTTTAAAAGATCAATAGGAAACGGTAGAAAGCATGGCTATTGTAAAGTCTAAACCGACGTCACCTGGTTCACGGTTTGTAGTGCGGATCAAAAATGATGATTTGCATAAAGGTAAACCTTATGCGCCTTTGTTGAGTAAGAATAGCAAAAGTGGCGGGCGTAATAATAATGGGCGTATAACAACACGTCATGTGGGTGGTGGTCATAAACAGCACTACCGAATCATTGATTTTAAAAGAAATAAAATTGATATTCCTGCTGTTGTTGAGCGTCTGGAGTACGATCCAAACAGAACTGCCAATATCGCTTTGATATTGTTTAAGGATGGTGAACGTAAATACATTATCGCCCCTAAAGGGCTTGTGGTTGGTCAGGAGATTCTCTCTTCGGAAACTACAGCTGTTAAGCCAGGTAACTGTATGCCTTTGAGAAATATTCCAATGGGTACTACAGTGCATTGTGTGGAAATGAAGCCAGGCAAGGGAGCGCAAATTGCTCGTAGCGCCGGTACGTCCGCGCAATTGGTTGCGAAAGACGGAGCTCATGCAACCCTTAGATTGCGGTCTGGTGAAATGCGTAAGATTATGGCTGATTGTCGTGCTGTGATTGGTGAGGTTTCGAATTCAGAACATAATTTGATATCTCTTGGTAAGGCTGGAGCATCAAGATGGCGTGGGGTTCGACCCACTGTTCGGGGTGTTGTAATGAATCCGGTGGATCATCCGCATGGTGGTGGTGAAGGCCGTACATCTGGCGGTAGACACCCTGTATCTCCCTGGGGTATGCCAACTAAGGGTTATAAAACCAGAAACAACAAACGAACTGATAATATGATTATCAGACGTCGTAAGCTCAAATAGAGAGGAATTAGCGTGCCGCGTTCAATTAAAAAAGGTCCTTTTATTGACCATCATCTGCTTAAAAAAGTTGAAGATGCTGTAAGTACAAATAATCGGAAACCGATTAAAACATGGTCAAGAAGATCAATGATTATTCCAGATATGCTGGGTTTGACTATTGCAATCCATAATGGACGACTGCACATACCTGTTCTGATTTCTGAGAATATGGTCGGGCATAAATTAGGTGAGTTTTCGCCAACTCGTACATATAAAGGCCACGTGGCTGATAAGAAATCTAGATAGGTTGTGTTATGGAAATTTCAGCAAAATTAAAGAATGCCCCGCTATCTGCGCAAAAAGCGCGGTTAGTAGGTGATCAGATTCGTGGTATGCCAGTTGAAAAAGCACTGAATATTTTGAAGTTCAGTTCAAAAAAAGCAGCGGCAATTATCAAAAAAATTCTTGAGTCTGCTATCGCTAATGCGGAGCATAATGAAAGTGCAGATATTGATGAATTAAAAGTGTCAACCGTTTATGTAAATGAAGGGGCGACCATGAAAAGATTCAAGGCAAGAGCTAAAGGACGTGCGAATCATATCCTTAAAAGAACCTGCCATATTACAGTTAAAGTCGCAGAATACGAGTAGGGGCAGAAAATGGGTCAAAAGGTACATCCAACAGGTATACGCCTAGGTATTGTAAAAGATTGGAATTCGCGATGGTATGCGAATAGTCAGGATTATTCAGTATTCCTGCACCAAGATCTAACAGTCAGGGACTACATTAAGAAGAAATTAGCTCATGCTTCTGTAAGTCGTATTCAAATAAATCGTCCTCCGAATAATGCGCATATTACAATACATACTGCAAGGCCGGGTATTGTAATTGGTAAAAAGGGCGAAGACATAGAAGCGTTGAGGCAAGCAGTGTCTAAGATAATGGGTATTCCCGTTCAGCTTAATGTTGAAGAGATAAGAAAGCCTGAATTGGATGCTCAGTTGGTAGCTGAAGGTGTTGCTCAGCAGCTCGAAAAGAGAATCATGTATCGACGTGCAATGAAGCGTGCTGTAACTAATACAATGCGTTTAGGTGCCGAGGGTATAAAGATTAATGTTGGTGGTCGATTAAACGGCGCCGAAATTGCTCGTAGTGAATGGTATAGAGAAGGTCGAGTTCCTCTTCATACATTAAGAGCGGACATTGATTATGCAACTGCTGAAGCGCATACTACCTATGGAATTATCGGCATCAAGGTGTGGATATTTAAAGGCGAAGTATTCGATATGGATGCGCATATAGCATCTATTAATTCAGATTCTAAGAAATAGTTGAAGGGATAGAGAAAATGCTTCAACCTAAAAGAACAAAGTTCCGTAAACAGCATAAAGGCAGAAATAACGGTACTGCCGTACGTGGTTCATCCGTGAGTTTTGGTGATTTTGGCCTTAAGTCAGTTGAGCGTGGTAGGTTAACAGCTCGTCAGATTGAATCTGCTCGTAGAACAATTACTCGGCACGTCAAGCGTGGCGGTAAAATCTGGATAAGAATCTTCCCAGATAAGCCAATTACTAAAAAACCATTAGAAGTTCGTATGGGAAAAGGTAAAGGTAGTGTAGAATACTGGGTTGCTCAGGTTAAGCCAGGAACCATGTTGTATGAAATACAAGGTGTTTCTGAAGAATTAGCTCGTGAAGCATTCGCTTTAGGTGCGGCCAAGTTACCTTTAAAAACACTTTTTACTGCTCGGACAATAATGTAATGAAAGTAAGTGAATTACGCCAAAAATCAAAAGATGAATTAGGGTCAATGTTACTCGAATTATCGCGTGAACAATTTAATCTTAAAATGCAAAAGGGTACTGGGCAGTTGTCAAAGCCGGATCAAGTGAAAAAGGTTAGGCGCGATGTGGCACGTATTCATACCATATTAAACGAAATGGCGAGCGCATAAAATGAGTGAAAATGTAACTAAGTTGCGGACGATCACTGGTCGGGTTGTTAGTAATAAAATGGATAAAACCATTACAGTATTAGTCGAGCGGGTTGTTAAGCATCCTGTTTACGGTAAATATATTAAGCGTTCTACTAAAATGATGGCTCATGATGACCAGAATGTATGCCAAGAAGGCGACGTAGTATCCATTACATCATGTAGGCCTATGTCTAAGAATAAAACGTTCAGGTTGGTTCAGGTCTTGGAAAGTGCCAACAAATAGCATTACTAAGCTATTTAATAAACATATAATTAGGAATAAATCATGATTCAGATGCAAACTAACCTTGACGTCGCCGATAACAGCGGCGCAAAAAGGGTCATGTGTATCAAAGTATTAGGTGGGTCACATAGGCGTTATGCTGGCATTGGTGAC
Source organism: Methylobacter svalbardensis (assembly GCF_037671525.1). NCBI lineage: Bacteria > Pseudomonadati > Pseudomonadota > Gammaproteobacteria > Methylococcales > Methylococcaceae > Methylobacter > Methylobacter svalbardensis. Next base: position 76,829 of record NZ_JAWPOH010000003.1, on the reverse strand, counting down.
ATCATCAAAGTCAGTATTAAAGATGCTATTCCACGAGGAAGAGTTAAAAAAGGCGAAGTGTATAACGCATTAGTTGTAAGAACCCGTAAAGGTGTACGTAGACCCGATGGTTCACTTATTCGTTTTGATGGTAATGCAGCAGTCATTTTGAATAATAATTTACAGCCACTAGGTACGCGCATTTTTGGCCCTGTAACACGTGAGCTAAGAGGTGAAAAATTTATGAAAATCATTTCACTGGCTCCTGAAGTTTTATAAGGTAGGTTTAAAATGCAAAGAATTAAACAAGGCGATGAAGTTATCGTTCGTACCGGTAAAGATAAAGGTAAGAGTGGTAGGGTGAGTAAGGTTTTAAAGGATAATAAGGTTTTGGTTGAAGGAATAAACCAAGTTAAAAAGAACCAAAAACCAAATCCAAATGCTGGAGTTTCGGGTGGAATTGTTGTCAAAGATATGCCGATTAATATTTCCAATATAGGATTGTATAATCCTGAGACCAAAAAAGCGGATCGTGTCGGCTTTAAGTTTCTAGAAGATGGAAAAAAAGTCAGATATTTTAAGTCAACAAATGAAGTTGTTGATGTATAAGGTGTAGATAAAAATCATGACTAGACTAGAAACTGTATATAAAGAAAAAATCCTTCCAGCATTGGTAGAGCAGTTTGCTTACAATTCTGTGATGCAGGCTCCACGGATCACAAAAATTACCCTGAATATGGGTGTTGGTGGTGCTGTTGCCGATAAAAAGGTCCTGCAATCGGCTGTTAGCGACATGGAAAAAATTTCAGGTCAAAAACCAGTTGTTACGTTGGCAAGAAAATCAATTGCGGGATTCAAAATCCGTGATGATATGCCTATTGGTTGCAAAGTAACGCTACGTAGCGATAGAATGTATGAATTTTTAGATCGTCTAATAAGTATTTCTATTCCTCGGATTCGCGATTTTAGAGGATTGAGCCCTAAAAGCTTTGATGGGCGTGGTAATTATTCCATGGGTGTTAAAGAGCAAATCATTTTCCCTGAAATTGATTATGACAAAATTGACACTTTGCGTGGTATGGATATAACTATCACAACAACAGCGCAAACTAATGAAGAAGGTTTGGCTTTGTTGAAGCTGTTTAATTTTCCATTTAAGAACTAAAGGGCGCATTAAAATGGCAAAAAAATCAATGATTGCGCGTGAAGAAAAGCGTAAGATTTTAGTAAAAAAATATGATGTTAAGCGTAAATCTTTGAAAGAAATTATCAGGGATCCGAATGCCTCATTTGAAGATAAAGAATCTGCTCATTTACAACTTCAGAAGCTACCGAGAGACTCTAGTGCATCAAGAGTTCGTAACCGTTGTAACTTAACCGGGCGTCCGCACGGTTATTACCGTAAGTTTGGTCTTAGTCGAAATAAACTAAGAGAAGCAACAATGCGTGGCGATGTGCCAGGCTTGGTAAAGGCAAGTTGGTAAGATCTTTTAGATCAAGTTTAGAGAGATTATAAAATGAGTATGACAGACCCAGTTGCAGATATGCTGACCCGAATTAGAAACGGTCAATCTGCTGGTAAAAAAATCGTTAAGCAGCCTTCGTCAAAATTAAAAGTTTCTATTGCCAAGGTATTAAAAGAAGAAGGTTTTATTACGGGATTTTCTATGGAAACAATTGGTAGTCATACAGAAATGACTATCGAATTGAAGTACTTTAAAGGCGCTCCAGTAATTGAAAATATAAAAAGAATTAGTAAACCTGGTTTACGTATTTATAAATCTAAGGATGAGTTGCCGAAAGTTCTTGGCGGGCTAGGGATTGCTATTGTATCAACATCAAATGGTGTTATGACCGATAGAGCTGCCCGTTCAATTGGACATGGCGGTGAAGTCATTTGTACTGTTTGTTAAGGTGTAGGTCAGGTTATGTCAAGAATTGCTAAAGCTCCAGTAATTGTCCCAGGTGGTGTGGATATAAAACTAGTGGGTAATAATGTGACTGTAAAAGGAAATAATGGTCAATTATCTTATGTTATTAATTCGGCTGTTAGTCTAGGTATTACGGATAACGTGATCCAAGTCCAGTGGGATAAGAATGATAAAAAAGCTACTGCTCAAGCTGGAACGGCTAGAGCAATCGTAAGCAACATGATTATTGGTGTATCAGCAGGTTTTGAAAAAAAACTGACCTTGATCGGTGTGGGCTATAGGGCTCAAGCCAAAGGGAATATACTTAATTTAGCTCTTGGTTTTTCACATCCAGTTGATTTTGAAGTTCCTGCTGGAGTTTCTGTTGAAACACCTACGCAAACAGAAATTGTTGTCAAAGGTAGTGACAAGCAGTTAGTTGGTGAAGTTGCTGCAAAAATAAGAGCTTATCGCCCACCGGAACCTTATAAGGGCAAAGGTGTCAGATATGCTGATGAGCATGTTGCAAGAAAAGAAGCTAAGAAGAAGTAAGGTAGCGTAATGGATAAGAAACAATCTCGTATGAAGCGCGCATTAAAATTGCGCAGTAAAATTAAGAAATTAAGTGCAACACGTTTGTCAATTCACAAAACTGCGCAACATATTTATGCTCAGATCATTAGTGCTGATGGAACGACAACTCTAGCAAGTGCTTCAACAACTCAGGCCGAAATTAAATCTACGTTAAAAAATACTGGAAATATAACTGCTGCGGCTGAAGTAGGAAAATTCATTGCGCAAAAAGCAATTTCCGCAGGTGTTTCTGAAGTTGCTTTTGATCGTTCAGGGTTTAAATATCATGGTCGCGTTAAGGCATTGGCTGATGCGGCACGTGAAGCCGGTTTGAAATTTTAGGGGAATAATATGTCTACAGCACCTTCTCAGGTTAGTGCAGATGGTTTGCAAGAAAAATTAGTTAATGTAAGACGTGTTGCAAAAGTTGTAAAAGGCGGTAGGGTTTTCGGTTTCACAGCGCTGACAGTAGTTGGTGATGGTGAAGGGCGAGTTGGTTACGGTGTAAGCAAGGCTCGCGAAGTACCTATTGCAATACAAAAGTCTTTAGAGCAAGCGCGCAAAAATATGCGTAAAGTTTCCTTAAAAGGCGATACCCTGCAGTATGCTATTATGAATACTACTGGTGCAGCTAAAGTTTATATGCAGCCTGCTTCAGAAGGTACTGGTATCATTGCTGGTGGAGCAATGAGAGCTGTATTTGAAGTAGTTGGAGTCCATAACGTATTAGCTAAATGCATCGGAACAAGTAACCCTATTAATGTTGTTAGAGCAACTATTAACGGCCTTACAGGAATGCATAGTGCTAATCAAATAGCTGCAAAACGCGGCTTATCAGTTGAACAGATTATTGGGTAGTGGTAATGGCTGACAATAAAATAAGTGTTACGATGATAAAAAGCAAATTTGGCCGTTTACCTCGCCATCAAGCTTGTTTAAAGGGTTTAGGATTGCGGAAAATCAATCAGACGGTTGTCGTACTTAATACACCTGAAAACCGAGGTATGATAAATAAAGTATCATACATGCTAAAATTTGAGGAAGTGTAATGTTTTTAAATACCATCCGTTCAAGTGAAGGGGCTCGAAAAAAATCTAAAAGAGTAGGTCGGGGTATTGGCTGTACGCTTGGTAAAACTTGTGGAAGAGGTCATAAAGGCCAAAAGTCTCGTAGTGGCGGCTTTCATAAGGTTGGTTTTGAGGGTGGTCAAATGCCCTTGCAACGTAGATTGCCTAAAATTGGATTTACTTCTTTAATGAGTAAGTATTCTGCTGAAGTTAGATTAAATGAGATCGATAGCTTAAAAGCTGACGTAATTGATCTCAAGACATTGATCGATGCTAATATTGTTCCTTCTTTTACAAAAAAAGCAAAAGTGATTATGTCTGGTGTAATAACCCGGGCTGTTACTATCAAAGGTTTAAAAGTAACTGGTGGGGCTAAGGTTTCTATAGAAGCTGTTGGCGGCAAAGTAGAGGTTTAAGTGAGTACTTCAAGAGCGCAGGTAGCTGACAAGGTCGGCGGTTTTTCAGAACTAAAGGCTAGGTTACTTTTTGTTTTGGGAGCCTTTTTTGTATACAGAGTCGGCGCCCATATTCCTGTGCCTGGGATAGATCCAAAAGCACTTGCTGTTATGTTTGAGCAGCAAAGTGGTTCAATTCTGGACATGTTTAACATGTTCTCAGGCGGTGCTTTGATGCGTTTAAGCCTGTTTGCACTAGGAATAATGCCTTATATTTCTGCGTCAATCATTATGCAATTAATGACCGTTGTCATTCCGGCAATGGAACAGCTAAAAAAAGAAGGCGAGTCAGGCAGACGTAAAATTTCTCAATACACTCGATTTGGTACTGTAGTTTTAGCAACATTCCAAGCAATTGGGATTTCATTAGCCTTGCAAAATCAAACTGCTGGTGGTCTCTCAGTTGTATTGAGTCCTGGTATCAGCTTTATTGTTATTACTACGGTAACCTTGGTCACTGGTACTGTTTTCTTAATGTGGTTAGGTGAGCAGGTTACCGAGCGCGGAATTGGAAATGGTATCTCACTCATCATATTTGCAGGTATTGTTTCGGGTTTGCCCAAAGCAATAGGCGGTACTCTTGAGCTTGCAAGAACCGGTGAAATGAATGGAGCTTTCATTGTTTTATTGTTTTTGCTGTCAATTTCTGTGACGGCTTTGGTGGTATTTGTTGAGAGGGGACAGAGAAGGATTCTTATTAATTATCCAAAAAGGCAGCAAGGTCGAAAGATGTATGCTGGGCAAAGTAGTTTTTTACCTCTAAAGCTAAATATGGCTGGCGTAATTCCACCAATTTTTGCATCGAGTATAATTTTATTTCCAGCGACTATTGCCGGTTGGTTTGGTAATAGCGAAGGTTTTACTTGGTTACAGGACGTGGCTACCATGCTATCTCCTGGGCAACCAGTTTATGTTATTTTTTATGCGACAGCTATTATTTTCTTTTGCTTCTTTTATACGGCCTTGGTGTTTAATTCAAAGGAAACTGCTGAGAATTTAAAGAAATCTGGCGCATTTTTGCCTGGAATAAGGCCTGGGCTTCAGACAAGTTCATACATTGATAAAGTGATGACTCGATTAACATTAATTGGTGCGTTCTATATTACACTTGTTTGTTTATTGCCTGAGTTTTTGATCGTTTACTGGAATGTTCCTTTCTATTTTGGTGGGACATCTTTATTGATTATTGTTGTGGTTGTTATGGATTTCATCTCGCAGATGCAAACGCATGTCATGTCGCAGCAGTATGATGGCTTGATGAAAAAAGCCAATCTAAAAAAATAAATTATTGCACAAGAGCAATCTAGGAGTTAGTAGTGAAAGTCCGTGCCTCTGTTAAGAAAATTTGTAGAAAATGTAAAGTTGTAAAAAGAAATGGTGTTGTTAGGGTTATCTGTGAAGACGGAAAACATAAGCAACGACAAGGATAATAATTGTTGCGTCATAATTAATGCAATGCTATAATTTGACGCTTTACTTTAGAGTGCTACCAAGGGGAGTATCTAGATGGCACGTATTGCCGGGATAAATATACCAGATCATAAACATGCGGTAATTGCTTTAACTGCTATTTATGGTGTTGGTCGTCAAACTGCAAGTGAAATTTGCGTTGAAGTAGGTGTGTTGCCTTCGACAAAAATAAAAGAGCTGACTGAAGAGCAATTAGAAGCTATTCGTAATGTGGTTTCGAAGATGACAGTGGAAGGTGATCTGCGTCGTGAAGTTTCTATGAATATCAAGCGTTTGATGGATCTGGGTTGCTATCGCGGAATAAGACATCGTAGAGGATTGCCTTTAAGAGGGCAGAGAACGAGAACAAATGCTCGTACTCGAAAAGGCCCGCGCAAGGCAATTAGAAAATAAGATATTCCTTTAAGAGGTTGAAGTAAATGGCGAGTCAAAATCGTTCTAGAAAACGTATAAAAAAAGAGGTTGTGGATGGCATAGTTCATGTCCATGCTTCTTTTAATAACACAATCATAACTATCACAGATAGAAAAGGAAACGCCCTTTCTTGGGCTACATCTGGAGGATCTGGCTTTCGTGGATCCAGGAAAAGCACACCATTTGCTGCTCAGGTTGCAGCTGAAAAAGCTGGATCAGTAGCCTTAGAATTTGGTATGAAAAACCTAGATGTTATGATTAAGGGTCCAGGTCCAGGTCGCGAATCAGCAGTGCGTTCTCTGAACAATTTGGGATTCAAAATTAATAACATTGTTGATGTGACGCCAATACCACATAATGGTTGTCGTCCGCCGAAAAAACGCCGCGTATAAAAATCTGGAGTAGTTTGTTATGGCAAGATATCTTGGGCCTACCTGTAAATTAAGTCGAAGAGAAGGGACTGATCTGTTTTTAAAAAGCAGAGGAAAGTCTTTGGAAAATAAGTGTAAATTGGATCAGCGTCCTGGTCAGCATGGTACTAAGCGCGCAAGAAGTTCCGATTACGCAATTCAGTTGAGAGCTAAACAGCGCTTACGTAGAATTTATGGTATTTTAGAAAAACAATTCAGAAATTATTACAAGTCGGCGGATTTGAAGAAGGGTGCAACTGGTCAAAACTTGTTGAATCTTTTGGAATCAAGATTAGATAACGTTGTCTATCGTATGGGTTTTGCTTCGACTCGGGCTGAAGCTCGTCAGTTGGTTAGTCATAAATCTATCCAAGTAAATAATGTATTAATTAATGTTCCTTCTTACCAAGTTTCTCCTGGCGATATCCTTACTATTAGAGAGAAAGCGAAAAAACAACAAAGAATTGTTGATGCTTTGGTTGTAACTGAGCAGTATGGCTTTCCTTCTTGGGTTGAAGTAAATTCTAAAGCGATGACGGGTACATTTAGTTCACTTCCAGATCGTGTAGATTTAGGTAGTGATATAAATGAGCAGTTGGTAGTTGAGCTTTACTCTAAATAATCGCGGTTTTGAGGGATATAAATGCAGAATTCTATTTCTGGCTTGCTTAAGCCTCGCTTAGTTGAGGTTATAAGCAAAACACCTAATCATTCTAAGATTGTTATTGAGCCTCTTGAAAGAGGATTTGGTCATTCTATTGGTAATGCCTTGCGGCGCGTGTTGTTGTCTACAATTCCTGGCTGTGCAGTTACCGATGTTGAAATTGAAGGCGTTCTTCATGAGTACACTACTATAGATGGTGTTCAAGAAGATGTGATCGATATTTTGCTTAACCTTAAAAAGTTAGCTGTTGTGCTTCACTCTAAAGATGAAGTTGAGCTTACCCTTTCTAAGCATGGTGCTGGTTGTGTAACCGCAGCCGATATTATTATCCCACATGACGTGGAAATTATTAATCCTGATTTAGTAATAGCTAACTTGACACAAGTTGGCGTCTTAAATATGAAGATTAGGGTGCGTCGTGGAAGAGGTTATGAACCTGTAAGTGTTAGGAAATTAAACTCCGAACACAGCCTCGTTGTCGGAGCGCTTCAGCTTGATGCATCATACAGTCCGATAGTTAAAGTAGCCTATCAGGTTGAAAGTACGCGTGTAGAGCAGCGCACTAATTTAGACAAATTAATAATCGAGCTGGAAACAAATGGTACTGTTGATCCAGAAGAAACTATAAAACTTGCTGCCACTATACTCCATGATCAATTATCTGTTTTCGTTGATTTTGAAAAAGTTAATGATCAGCTTGCAGAGGAAGAAGTAGAAGTCGAAGAAATATTTGACCCTGTTCTTCTGCGCCCTGTAGATGATCTTGAGTTAACAGTACGTTCTGCTAACTGCTTAAAAGCTGAGAATATTTTTTATATTGGAGACCTAATTCAACGTACTGAAGTTGAATTATTAAAAACTCCAAATCTTGGTAAAAAGTCGTTAACAGAAATAAAAGACATTCTTGCTTTAAAAGGTTTATCTTTGGGTATGCGGTTGGAAAATTGGCCTCCTGAAAACCTTGCAGATCAAACCCACGCAATAACACACTAACATTAGGTCTTCTTACAATGAGACATCGTAAATCCGGAAGAAAATTCAATATAAATAGCAGTCACCGTAAGGCGCTATTTAGTAATATGGTTAGTTCATTATTTAAACATGAATTAATAAAAACAACTTTACCAAAAGCAAAAGAATTAAGAAGTTATGCTGAGCCATTAATTACGCTATCTAAAGAAGATAGTGTTGCTAAAAGGCGTCTTGCATTTTCACGATTACGTGATCGTGATGTGGTTACTAAGCTTTTTAATGAGCTTGGTCCACGTTACAAAAATAGAGCAGGTGGATATTTACGTATTATGAAATGCGGATTTAGACCCGGCGATGATGCACCTATGGCTTATGTCGAGTTAGTCGATAGACCTGTTGCTATTATTGAAGACTAAATCAGAAATATACATGCTCATCAATTCTCAGCCCCTAACCTAAATCCCAGAGATTTTTATGGGGCTGAAATTAATCACTTTAAAAATGATACATAACATAATATGTTACTTATTTTAACTAGTAAGTTCCCACATTTTTAAGTAAGCTATCCACAAATAATTCCCTACCTTAATTTACCTATTATTTGGTAAATTAACCGGTCAAAGTAATATACTGTATTTCTTAGAGTACTCTCCAAAAAAATTCTGTTCAATATTTTATCTGTTTTTTCAAAAGAAAGCGTTGGCTTTTTATTTTCCGCAGGCATAGTCCTTAGATCAGCGCTATGATTGCAAATACTGAAAATCAATAGTATCACCGTGATTTTCGACGGATTGTTATGGATTCTATTAATATGATTATTTGGAATGCATAATCACTTGTCGATACCGGTTTAACCGAACTGTGTATTGAATTCGCCTATTCGTATTTAATTCACAAGGTAAACCAGGGTAATAAGTCCATCTTTCTTTCGCGAATAAAGTTAATTATCAGCTTATATGTGCTATTCAACAGTACCTAAATCAGTTGGCAAATATTTTATTGTTTAACATCATAATTTGGCTCTATGTTGATTATAATTAACGCTGAAACTTAGATGTTGATTATCCAATTATTGAATTACTTTTTATGATAAATAACTTGCGGACTTTTTTTAAACTTTTTTATGATTAATGTCTTTATCGCTATGAACCATGTCTGAAAATTATTCGTTTGATCGTGATTATTCACTGGATTCTTTAAAAGTCCCGCCCAACTCCATTCAGGCCGAACAATCAGTTTTGGGCGGATTAATGTTGGATAATCAAACTTGGGATTCGGTGTCGGACAAGGTGGTAGAAGGCGATTTTTATCGCCGGGATCACCGTTTGATTTTTAAGACCATTGAGCAATTAGCCGAAAAACAGATTCCTTTTGATGTGATAACCATATCGGAATCACTGGAAGCTATAGGTGAATTGGAAAATTCCGGTGGGTTGTCCTATTTAGGCATGCTGGCAAAAGATACACCCAGCGCCGCGAATATAGTCACTTACGCCAATATCGTTAGAGATAGATCGGTACTTCGGCAGTTGATCCATGTCGGTACCGAGATTTCAGATTCGGCGTTTAATACCGAAGGCCGCGAGACTGCAGATCTGCTTGAAAATGCCGAGCGTCAGGTATTTAAGATCGCGGAACAAAGGCAACGGGGGCAGGGCGGATTTTCCACCATTAAATCGCTGTTGGCGCACGCCGTCGATAAAATTGAAACACTGTTTGAACAGGAGGGCTCCATCACCGGAGCGGCTACCGGTTTTACCGATTTTGATGAATTGACCTCCGGCCTGCAACCAGCCGATTTGATTATTGTGGCGGGACGGCCGTCGATGGGTAAAACGACTATAGCCATGAATATGGCCGAAAATATCGCGATTAAAGGCGACAAGCCGGTTGCGGTATTCAGTATGGAAATGCCGGGAGATTCGCTGGCGATGCGGATGATGTCCTCATTAGGTCGTATTGACCAGCATAAAATCAGAACCGGCAAGCTGGAGGATGATGAGTGGCCGCGCTTGACCTCGGCCATTAACATACTTGCTGAAACCAAGTTATTCATCGACGATACTCCGGCATTAACGCCGACCGAAGTGCGTTCAAGAGCTAGGCGTTTAGCGCGTGAGCACGGGCAGCTTGGTTTGATTGTATTGGATTATTTGCAGCTGATGCAATCGCCGTCCAGCGGTGAAAACCGGGTGCAGCAGATTTCGGATATTTCCAGAGGCTTAAAGGCGCTGGCCAAGGAATTGAATGTCCCCGTGGTGGCCTTGTCCCAGCTTAACCGTAATCTGGAGCAACGCCCCAATAAACGGCCGATGATGTCAGATCTGCGTGAGTCCGGCGCTATCGAGCAGGATGCCGATTTGATCGTGTTCGTGTATCGGGACGAAGTCTATAACGAAGACAGCCCCGATAAAGGTATCGCCGAGATCATTATCGGCAAACAGCGTAACGGCCCGCTGGGAACCGTCAGGCTGACCTTTTTGGGGCAATATACCCGTTTTGAAAATTTCGCAGGAACCTATTATGGCCGTGGGGACGACGAATGACCCCGGCAGTTGTAGCCGTACTCAATCTGGATGCCGCACGGCATAATCTATCCAAAGTACGCAGCTGTGCGTCGGTCGCCAAAGTCATGGCGGTCATCAAGGCCAATGGTTATGGACATGGTTTATTGCGTATGGCCGAGGCCTTGCAGCAGGCCGATGCCTTTGCCGTAGCCCGAGTTGAAGAAGGTGTTTTATTGCGCAAGGCGGGATTCAGCCACAGGATTGCCGTTTTAGACGGATTTACCTGCATCGAAGAATTAGACGAGTTGCTGCATTATCAATTGGACGCCGTAGTGCATTCCTTCTGCCAGTTGGACATATTAGAGGCCCAAACACGATCAGGAACTTGTGCCATCTGGCTCAAACTCGATACCGGCATGAACCGCTTAGGGTTCAAGGCAAGGGAATTCGGTGCAGTCTATCAGCGCTTAAGTCAGTGCGCGTTAGTAAAACAGCCGATTAATCTGATGACGCATTTTGCCAATGCCGATGATGTCAATGATGATATAACGCTAAAACAAATCCATCTTTTCAATGAAACAGTTGCAGGATCCTCCGGTGAACGTAGTTTAGCAAACTCGGCCGGCATATTGGCTTGGACGCATTCCTTAAGTGATTGGGTGCGCCCCGGCATTATGCTGTACGGCATATCACCCTTTCCCGATTCTACAGGACAGCAACTGGGATTAAGGCCGGTAATGACACTCAAGTCACGAGTGATTGCAGTCAAGCAAATCGAAGCGGGCGATTCGGTCGGTTACGGCGGAGGTTGGGTCTGTGAAAAACCGACGACGCTGGGCGTGGTGGCGATAGGTTATGGCGACGGCTATCCGCGTCATGCCAAGGTCGGAACGCCGGTGTTGGTTAATGGACAGCGTATTCCTCTTATTGGTAGAGTTTCGATGGACATGCTGACTGTTGATCTGGGGGCTGGAGCCGATGCCAAGCCAGGTGATTCGGTAACCTTGTGGGGCGAAGACTTACCTGTTGAAGAAATTGCGCTATGGGCCGATACCATACCCTATGCTCTGGTGTGCGGCGTTACCCAACGGGTGCAGCTGGTTGAAAAGTTACTTGAGAACTCCTGTTAATCCCTATACACATGTTGCAAGCGTTGTTCTTGGCGATTACTTTGTATTGTGAGTTGCAACTGATCCATCCAGTCTTGAGTATGCTTGCGAATTACGGAATTAAGCGGGATGGGGTTTGCAACCCCGTTCGTAACGTTTGGTGTTTTCCGTAGTCAGTTGAAACGTTTCGGACGGGGCAACATGCCCCGTCCGGCTGGGGGAGCTTTTTTCAGCAGCGTTATAAATGTAACAGACGGGTTGTAGGCCTCGCCCTGCATCAAAAATCTAACTTAAGTTTATAGGAGATAAAACAATGACCAGCCAAGCAAATCAAATGCTGCTCGAAGCGGTAGCGACACAAATTCAGCAGGCTTTGTTGCTGGCAGGGCAAGGCAATCTAATTGAATCAGAAGCGCTGTATCATCAAGTGCTGCAACAAAAACCGGAGCATCCACAGGCCTTATACGGCTTGGCGCAACTTGCCGGTGCAATTGATGATCATGAGGTTAAGGAAATCCTGTTAAGGCAGGCGATTGATCAACTTGTTGACAGAACAAGTCCCTGTCAAAAAACCCTGGCGGCGGCATGGCTAACAGAGCTTGCCGACGTATTATTTAAGCTCAATCGTCCGGCAGATGGGATGGATTGTATCAAACAGTGTGAAGGTTTAATCGGCGAAAATCTTAAAGCGCCACCGGAGCTTTAAAGTCACAAGCTGGACGGGGTTTGCAACCCCATTCGTCGTAGTCAGTTGAAACGTTTCGGACGGGGCAACATGTCCCATCTTGCTATAAGTTGGAACAGCGCCAACCCAAGCTACGCAAAATAATATTAAAGGTTCAAAAACATCGGTCGATAACGAAAATAGGTGGAGTGCTTATCATGACGATAAGAAGTCCAATCTTTCATAGCCCGGTTAAATATCTAGCTGGTCAAATTAGGAGAGTTATCATGTCACTAAACGTTAATACCAATTTGTCATCCATGAGCGCTCAGCGTTTCTTGAGTAATAATCAGGGTTCGCTGACTTCTGCAATGCAGCGGCTGTCTTCCGGTTTGCGTATCAACAGCGCCAAGGACGATGCGGCCGGACTTGCCATTAGCGAACGCTTTACCTCACAAATCCGCGGTAATGATCAGGCGGCTCGCAACGCCAATGACGGTATCTCTTTAGCGCAAACGGCTGAAGGCGATCTGGGGCAAATTACCACCAATCTTCAGCGTATCCGTGAACTGGCCGTGCAATCAGCAAATGCCAGCAACAGCGCCAGTGACCGCGCCACAATACAAGCTGAATCGAAATCACTGGTTGATGAAATCGATCGTGTGGCGGCCAATTCTTCGTTCAACGGCATCAAGCTGCTGGATGGTAATTTCACCAGCCAGGCCTTTCAGGTCGGCGCCAATAACACGGCAAATGACAGCATTACGATCAACTCGATCGCCAGTTCGCGCACAGTCGATTTGGGTGAGTCATTTCTGGCGTCCAAAACATCGGCCGCTACGCTGTCAGCTCTCGGTGCCGGCGATCTGACGCTTCAGGTTGGTACCTCCACATTCTCCGTAGGCGCAGCAGTCAACGGAACTAACGGCAATACCAGTAACAGCGCAAAGCAGATCGCCGCCGCCATCAATGCAGTTTCCTCTGGCGTTACCGCAACAGCAAATTCCAATGTCGTTACCGGCGCCGTAGTGGCAACGGTCGTCGGTGTAGGTGGCACTGTCGATATCAATGGCGCCACGATCAATTTTGCAAGTGGCTCTATGACCGGTACTGCTGCGACTGACGGTGCCTACATGGCTGGCCAAATCACAGCCTCTTCCGCAGTCACGGGCGTGACTGCGGCGTACGATTCTGCAACCAATAAAATCACGATGACGGCGACCGATGGCCGCAACATTGATGTCAATACCTACACGGGTGCCGGATTCGATGCTACGGATACCGGTTTTGCTGTAGCAACAGGTGCAGCGGCAAACAGGACAACCTTTTCATTGTCCAGCAGCAACAGCTTCACAATTGCCGGTACGACGCCAACCAACGCCGGCCTGACAGCAACAACAGTAACCGCTGCTGCTACCGGTACTTCAGTATCCAACATCGATCTCAGCTCGGTTGCTGGTGCTAAAACCGCACTCGACTCTATCGATTCAGCGCTGAAATCAGTCAATAACTCGCGTGCTGATCTCGGTGCCTACCAAAACCGGTTCCAGTCCACAATAACCAGTTTGCAAACGACTACCGAAAATCTGACCGCTTCCCGTAGTCGGATTCTGGATGCCGACTTTGCCAAAGAATCGGCTAATCTGTCACGGGCGCAAGTCCTGCAGCAGGCGGGTACTGCGATGCTGGCTCAGGCCAATCAATCAGCGCAAGGTGTATTGAGTCTTTTGAGATAAAATAAGCAGCAGAGATGATACCCGGCACTGCCGGGTATTCGTCTTTCTGCCAAGAGGTGGCCAAAATGGATATAAATGTTAATACGTTACCATATCAGTCGACTGTCATCACGCCGAAGCTGGATAACAATAAGAAACCGGTTGATTCATTAGAGTCCACAGGAGCTTCCAGTGTTGCTCAAGCAAAAAAACCGGAGTATTCGGAAGGCGAGCTTCAACAGGCAGTCAGCAAGTTAAATGACTTTGTGCAAACTACACAGAAAAGTTTGCAGTTTAGTGTTGATAAGGAAAGCGGCGCCATGATTACTAAAGTTATCGATTCTGAAACTGACAAGGTTATTTGGCAAATGCCCACTGAAGACGCTATCAAGCTGGCTCACAGTCTGACGACACTGATCAATGATGGGGCAGTGAGTATCTTCAGCTCAAAAGCTTAGTGACACTATGCTTGATAGTTTAATTAAAGGAGACAAGCTATGTCTGCAATTACATCTACAGGGGTGGGTTCGGGCCTTGATATAGAAAGCCTGGTAACCAAACTGGTTGCCTCGGAAGGACAAGCGCCGACTGCGCGGCTGAAAACTAAAGGGACTAAATTACAAGCTAATTTATCGGCTTTGGGTCAACTTAAAAGTGCTTTAGCCAATTTTCAGGCCAGTGTGCAGGGTTTGACCAATGCATCCGTATTCCAGGCTCGCACTGCCACATCCAGCAATACTACTTCATTTACTGTTTCTGCAACCCCTTCTGCCGCTCCCACTAATCTGTCTATTACCGTAAATTCATTGGCGCAGTCAGCAATAAGTCGCTCTGTTGATTTCAGTAGTGACACGGCATTGGTGGGAGCGGGTACGCTGGCCATAAATTTGGGCGCAAGCAGCTTTAACATTGCCACTGACGGCACTACTACGCTGGCGGGTGTTCGTGATGCAATCAATCAAGCGACGGGTAACCCCGGCATTCAAGCAACTATCATCAAGGTTGATTCGGGTTCTCAATTAGTGCTGAGTTCAAATGTGCTGGGCGCCGCAAATACTATAGGCATTGTCGCAACAGACACTGATCCGCTTGATGGCGGTGATTTAACCCGGTTTGCAACAACCAATCTGGTATCTGTTCAGGCGGCTCAGGATGCAAGTATTTCTGTCGCCGGGCAACTGGCAACAAGGTCTAGTAATAGTATTTCCGATGTTATTCCCGGCGTGACCCTTTCCCTGATTAAAGCTGATCCAGTCGGAGGAAACTTGATGGTTGCGTTGGATAAAAATCCTGCACAGTCAAAAATTAATGACTTTATTACCGCCTATAATGCGTTGACCAGCACGATGAGTGCTTTGACCAGTTATAACCCTCAAACCAAAATAGCGGGTCCATTATTGGGTGACTCAACGTTGAGAAGTGTGCAAAATCAGATTAGTCAGGCCTTATCAAATCCAATGCAAGGTGGTGTGGCAGGTTTTTCAACGTTAGCAGATATCGGTATTACCCGAAGTAAGGACGGCGTACTTGGGCTTGATGCCATCAAATTTAATAACGCTATAACTTTGGATTTTACTGCGGTTTCGACTTTATTTACCTCTAGTAATGGATTGGCTGCGAATTTGGATACTGTTTTAACCAATTCCCTGTCTTCTACTAGCTCAATATCGACTCGTGTGGCTGGGACTAATAAGGCAATCGGGAATCTTGCTAAGGAACAGGATAAGCTCAATGTTAAGCTTGCAGCAATAGAAGCCCGTTATCGCAAGCAATTTAATGCAATGGATAGCTTAATGGGAAAGATGCAGGCCACAGGATCTTATCTTAATCAGCAGTTTTTTACTGTGGCAAAAAATTAGCCATGGCGATGTCACTGATGTTAACCGTTTTATAAGTTGTTTTGAGTTTTTAGTATGAAAGACAAGGCGCAAAATATTCAACAGTTAATATTACTTAGTCGGATGATGCTGGAAAAAGCCCGCGAAGAATCCTGGGAGGAAGTCTTTGTTCTGGAAGCGGAGCGGAGTGAGTTGATCGAGCTATTTTTTTCAGAGCCGGTTCAGCAGGAAAATGCGGAGGCGGTTGGAATCGGGATTCAAGCGATAATAGCGATAGATCGCGATACTATGGCATTAGGAAGTTTAGCAAGGCTTGATCTTGCGCAAGCTTTGCACCAGATGGAGCAGGGGAAAAAGGCGGTTAAGGCCTATACTGCATGAGCGCTAATATTGCCAGGCAGGACGGGGTTTGCAACCCCGTTCCTAACGTTTAGTGTTTTCCATAGCCAGTTGAATCGTTTCGGACAGGGCAACATGCCCCGTCCGGCTGTTCGATTATATTTTTGTAAAAAAGGTAAAGTTTTTGTTAAAACTGTCGCTACAATTAGCAGGTGTTCCATGCAGTGGAACGCAATGTAACGATAAATGAGGATAGACAAATGAACGCAACATCAGCCATCAAACAATATCAGCAAGTGAGTGTTAACAGTTCTGTGATGGGTGCCTCGCCTCATCGTCTTGTACAAATGCTGATGGAAGGCGCTTTGGAGCGGATTGCACTGGCAAAAGCAAGCATGGCACGTAATGAAATTGCGACGAAAGGCCACAATATTGGTGTCGCCATTAATATTGTCGGTGGGCTGCAAGGATCTTTAAATTACGAGGCGGGCGGCGAGATCGCGGGAAATTTGAATAATCTTTATGACTATATGGTTCGTCGCCTGCTTGCCGCAAATAGCCAGAATGATGAAAGTATTTTGGATGAGGTTTCCGGCTTGATGGTAGAAATTAAAATGGGCTGGGATGCAATGCCTGATGCCTATAAGCACTAGATTTGGAGGTTTTTATGATCAATTCAGTGGGTGGTTCAGGTGTACCAGTATTGATTGCTACTGCTATGAAAGAGGCGGCAGTCGCGCAAGATGTGGAGATTGCTGTGCTTAAGAAAAGTCAGGAGATTGACAAGACTAACGGGGAGTCGGCTTTAAAGCTAATAGTCTCGGCTCCCAGCGCAACGAGCGCTGGGAGCATTGATTTTCATGTTTAAGTCTATTGTAGGAGTGGCTTTAGCCACTCCTGGCTGATGTAATCTATGCTATCCACACAAGTTTAGAAGCCTATTTGGTTTAACCGATTGATCGGATTAACATCGCCGTCTTGTCTAAAGCCGTCAGCGCATCTTTAATTATTGTATTCCCCTTATCATCGCACGCTGTTGCTTCGATAAGCAGCCGCGAGCTGAGGCATAAACGCAAGGCGCTTACCGCTATGCCGTTACGCAAACCGCAGGCGACGGGTTGGCCGAGTTGGCAGCGTATTGCGGCAATATCGCTGTTGGGATGGCCCATCTCTGCCGGCAGTCGTTGATAGACATTCAACGTTTCTTCGCGGTTTAACGGTGTCTGTCCGGCAGACTGGGGGGCATAAAGCAGAAAAGGGAAGATGGTTTGGAGATGATCCCAGCTATTTGCCTCTATTAACGGGTGGCGGTCGAGTTGAGGCACAGGTAAGGGTTCGAAGTGCGGGTCGGATAGCAGGCGTTGCTGGATTGCTTCTGTGAAGGCTTTGATAAAGTCTATGGCGGCGGTTTGCGGCACGGCGCGAAATCTGCGCAATTCTTCCAGGGCAACTTCACAGCGCAGCAGCAGTCCAAAATTGGCGGCATGATCCAGATGCTCGGCCTCAGTCCAGTCGGTCGGCCAATGGGCTCTGGATGAGCAAGGCAATAAGCTGGATGGAAATTTGCGTTTTTGGAGGCGCTCCGCTACCTCTGAAAGCATCAGTAATACGGCTGAGAAAGACGGGGCGGTAAGGAATTTCGATCCGGTCAGCGCTATCATAAAGCCCTGATCCAAATAGGCGTGCAACGTCGGTATCGCGATGCGGAACTGGCAGGCATCGACCAGTACCTCAATGTTATCGGGATAGCGACGGTGTAGCGCTATGACGCAGGCCGGACTCGGTGCGATCAATCCGGTTTCGGATTGATCGATAAGAATCAACAACACTCGCCGATTTGAGGTGACTGCTTTATTGACCAGAGCCTCCACTTCGGCATCGATTTGGGCTGACGGTCTGGGTGTGCCATCGTCCAGGCGAATGGGTATTTGTGCAACTTCGACGTTATTATTTCCGCTGATGGTATTTTCGTTTAAGGCTGAGGCCACTCCGCTTCCGGTTTCATTGGCTTCGACCATGATTATCAGTGCCGGCGTGGATACTTCATTACCCATATATCGGGCGGTAATGGCATGGATGTCGGTACCCGATGGGGCGAATACAAGCTCTAGCCCGGTGAGGTCGGATAGTTCGCATAACTGCAGCCACTCCAGGCGAATCCGCTGCATTTCTAGAGCATAGACGGCTGAGTGCGACGCTGTGCCGACTGCTGTCAGCAATTTCTGGCGCAGCCGGTTTGCGACGGAGAATCCTTCCGTGGAAATGACTGAGGCCGTAGAGGAGCCGAGTGCCAGTAGTTGGGGGTCGGGAAACGGCTGACAGCCGTATTTGTTCTGCCCACTGAGTGGATCGACTGCGAGGCGGGCATCGCCGCCTGCAATCAGGAGCTGTTCGGTGGATGGCAGGCCGTCTGTTGTTTGGGGTGGGTTTTGCACAATATTTAAGGGTATGTCATCGTTCCTGAGCCGGACGGGGCATGTTATGTTGCCCCGTCCGAAACACTTTGAGATGGTTATAGGTAACTGTTTTGCTCAGACATCGCAAAAACGTTAGGAACGGGGTTGCAAACCCCGTCCCGCATAGCAAGCAAAGTTTGCACTCCCGGTGTAATGTGTTTATTGCTTTTTCTAAGCGCAATGCAGCTACTTAACGATGAGATGGACATATTTAAAGTACACCGCGTTGCATTGCGCCCAGCAGCATCCGGCGAAAGGCGCTGAATATTTTGTTCATCTGCGGTTGTTTGTAGGGAAAGACCTCGACCGGATCGATGGCATGAACAATCATGCAGCTGTCAATCTCGAAAATCAGCAATTTGCCGTCAGCGGTCTCGCCGCAATCAATACCCAGATAGTCCAGTCCAACCCGTTCGTTGATGGTGCGGAAGGCATCGGCGTGTTTGCAGGCAAAGGTGCTGTCGAAGTCGATCATAAAACGCGCTTCTTCGGCGCGTTTGTCGCTGCTTTCGGCCATGCCTGCATTCAGGTAATGGATCATCCAGTGTTCGGATATGCCGGCATGGCAAACAAAGGGTTTGCCATCAATCAGGACGATGCGATATTTACGGAACAATCCATCCAGTCCGCGATAGTCGATAAAACGAGATACATAAAACTCGCTATTGGACATGTTTTGCAGATAGTTAACCAGCGCCCCCAAATCTTCTATTTTGTCCAAGTCTTTCCCCGCGTGGGAATCGACGGGACGGATAATGATCGGGAATTTGCCGTCTGCAAGAATATCGGTAAGCGACAGCCGTTCATTGGTAACTTGTTCCAGAGCTTGCCGGGCTATGCGCACCGTGATCGGCATAGCCACGCCCGGAGCGGATTTTAGCAATGCGCAAGCCTCATTACGCGACATTAACGCAATACGATCCGGCCGGTTCAGCACCGGGCGCGGCCATGAGGCTATAGCCGCGTCGATCTGTTTTAACAGCGGCATATTCTGATCGGATTGGGCGATGGCGACGAACAGTATGTCGTGATCCGGGAGATGATCCGGTAAAGGCAAGTCCTTGGTCACATAGACTATATCGAGCGCAACATCGGAGTCTTCCAGCAGGAATTCCAATGGTGTGTTCGCCATTAAATCGCCCGCCCCCATGATCACAAGCAGCCGGATATTAACTGATCCTGTGGCTGTGGGCGGGGAGTAAATTTGCTGGGTTTCGATGGCTTGGGCTTGCATGGTCAGGGCTAAGTCGCGATTGCCCCGGAGTTGCAAAACCGTGGATAAATCCATCAGGGCATGGCCGCCGGCATCGGTCTCGGCGCGTTCGATTAATTGCGTGCCCAAGGGGGCAAGATCGCAGCCGGAGTAGGTCATCCGCATCAGCTTTGCCAGGCCGATCAGCGGTTCGGTATGTTCATTGGTGTGCATCAGTTTTTCCTAAAATTGGGCATTTTTTATCGCCAGGGATGGTGTGTATGCAGCAAGCCTGTCAGGAACAGGCGCAGCGAGCGGCACAACGACCCAGTGCGAGCGTGGCATCTATCAACGCATCAATGTCGCTTGTGGTGGTGCGATGATTGACGATGGCGGCTCGAATGGCTAACTGTCCGTTGATGGTTGTCGTTGACGGTGCGGCAATGCCTGATTCCTGCAATGCGACCACAAGGTCTGCATTGACCCGGTTGGCATCGGTGCTGCGATAGCGGAAGCAGACGATATTCAATGCAACGGGCGCGAGCAGTTCCAACTGTGGTTCGGCTTCGATGCGCCGCTTCAGGTGCTGAGCCAGTGCGCAGGTGTTTGAAATAACCTGGCCTAATTTTTCTGCGCCATACACTTTTATTGTGAACCATGCTTTGAGCGCCCTGAAACCGCGAGAGAGGTCCGGGCCGAAGTCGCACGGCCATGGCGAACCGGCCGCCATGCCGCGGGATTCCCGTTTCAGGTAAGCGGCGGGCGAGGCGAATGCGCTGTGATGCAGCTTGCCGTCCCGCACTAATATGAATCCTGCATCATAAGGAACTTGTCCCCATTTATGAAAATCAAAGGCAATGGAATCGGCGCGCTCGATGCCTTGCAGGCGCGGTGCAATATCAGGCGCCAGCATGCCTAGTGCGCCGTAAGCGCCGTCAATGTGGAACCAGATGTTTTCGCGTTGGCAAAGCTCGGCAATAGCCCGAAGATTGTCAATGGCGCCGACATCTACGCTGCCCGCCGTTCCGGCAATGAAAAACGGCGTTAAGCCTGCTTTTTTGTCTTCGGCAATGGCAAGTTCAAGTGCCGCTATATCCATTTGGTGCAGTTCATCGATAGGTATTTTGCGTAACGCGTCGCTACCGAAACCGGCAATATCCATGGCCTGGGTAATGCTGAGATGAGCGCTTGCCGAGGTATAGGCGATCAACTGTTGGTTGTCGGCAGTAATGCCCTTATGGCGCACGTCGGCGCCTAACCGGGCGGTGCGCGCAATCAACACGCCAAGCAGGTTGGCCATCGAGGTTCCGGTCACAAACAGGCCGTTGGCGGTTTTCGGAAAATGAAACAATTCCCGGACCCACTGCACCACTTGTCGTTCGATTTCGATGGGCGCTTGGTCGCGTCCTCCTAGATTGGCATTAAGCCCGGCTGCCAGCATTTCCGCGAGCATGCCGACCGGGGTTCCTCCGCCATGAACCCAGCCCATAAAACCGGGATGGACGTTGCCTAAGGCATAGGGGAGCACATCTTTCATGAAGGTGGCATGCGCTTTTCCGAGATCATGTTGTCCGTCGTCCAGGGGTTGCTGAAATGAATGGCGTACTTCCTGGGGCATAGGCTGCCAGACCGGTTGATTGCGCAGATGTTCAAGATAGTCGACCATGTCGTCCAGCATCCGATGGCCTTGTAAGCGAAAGGCATTCCAATCGGACGGATCCAGTGTGTCTTCGGAGGTTTCCATCATGGGTTAGTGAATTGAAATCGGTATGGGGTTTGGTGAGGCAGCAGTAAAAAGTTGTGAGTGACTGTTATCGGTTTAAAATAATTTCCAGCACCAGTTTGCTGCCAAAGTAAGCCAGCAGCAGCAAAATAAAGCCCGTTAAAGTCCAGCGGACTGCCGTTTTTCCTCGCCACCCATAACGCAATCGGCCTATCAAAAGACAAGAAAAAATAATCCAGGCGATAATGGATAAAATGGTCTTGTGTGCTAAATGCTGCGCAAATAAATCTTCAATAAAAATAAAGCCGCTGACCAAGGAAATGGTCAGAAAAAAAAGCCCTGTGCCGAGCATTTGAAACAATAAGGATTCCATGGTTTGCAAGGAAGGCAATGACTGGATAAAGCGTTTGGGCGGATGGCTTTTAAGCTGCTGGTCTTGAATGGCGAGCAAAATAGCTTGCAGGGCGGCAATGTTGAGCAGACTGAAGGCGATGATGGAGGTTAATATATGGACGCTCATTTGCCAGTTGTGGGTGTGCAGAAGACGGGGTTTTTCGGGCAGGTTCAGTTCCAGTGCCAGCATGATGGCTGCAATCGGAAATATAACCAGGCCCAGTTTTTCGACAGGTTTGGTGATTGTTGCTATCAGCAGCAGTAGGGCGACAATCAGAGAAATCAGGGAGGCGGTGCTGATAAAGCTAAAATTAAAGCTGGCGTTCTGCTGAAAGGCGATAGTTGTATATAAGGTGTGCGCGCATACTGCTGTCCATGCCAGATAAAGCGGTGTACGCTTCCGTCTGTTCAGATGGGTATCTCGGGCAATAAGCAGCGTGCTTGCCAGATAAGTGCAAATTGACAGGGTAACGAGTGTGGTGTTCATTAGAGTTGTTTGTATGGTTTTATGATCAAGTGATAACGGTGTGGGCTTATTGCCTGAATGAATGCAGGTAAGCAGTGGTAGCGTCCTCATGATAAGACTGGCGGAATCTACAGGGCGCCACAAATTCCCTTGAGATTAATGCAAAGGCCTCAATGGCTATGTTAATATATCCCGCTAAATAGTCCTAGCGCATTTGCGTTAGTGAGTGGTTTCCTTAAAGATTAATAAAGACACTGATATGTTTGATAATTTAACCGATCGATTAAGTAGCACGCTTAAAAAAATTAAGGGTCAGGGGCGCTTGACTGAGGACAATATCAAGGACACCCTGCGTGAAGTGCGTATGGCTTTGCTTGAGGCTGATGTCGCTTTGCCGGTGGTTACGGATTTTATTGAGCGTATCAAGATAGGTGCATTAGGCCAAGAGGTTCAGTCCAGTCTTTCGCCCGGTCAGTCGCTGATTAAGCTGGTTCAGGCTGAACTGGTTACGGTGATGGGTGAGGCCAACGAAAAGCTGAATCTCAACGCGGTTCCGCCTGCAATTATTTTAATGGCCGGTTTGCAGGGTGCGGGTAAAACCACGACGGTGGCTAAGTTAGGCCGCTGGCTAAAAGAAAATCAAAAGAAAAAAGTCGGTGTGGTCAGTACTGACGTTTATCGGCCGGCGGCTATTAAGCAATTGCAGATGCTGGCAAATGAGATTTCTTTAGACTTTTTTGACAGTGATGTGTCGCAAAAACCGGTAGATATTGCTAAAAATGCGATTGAAGCGGCCAAGAGAAAGTTTCTCGATGTCATTATTATCGATACCGCAGGTCGTCTGCATATTGATGATGAGATGATGGGGGAGATTAAGGAATTGCATGCGGCAATCAATCCTATCGAAACCTTGTTTGTGGTTGATAGCATGACCGGGCAGGATGCCGCGATTACTGCAAAAGCCTTTAATGATGCGTTGCCGTTGACCGGGATTATCTTGACCAAGGCGGATGGCGATGCGCGAGGCGGTGCGGCGTTGTCTATACGTCATATTACCGGCAAGCCGATAAAATTTATCGGGATGGGCGAGAAAACCGATGCTTTGGAACCTTTCTACCCTGATCGTATCGCCTCCCGCATTTTGGGTATGGGCGATGTGCTGGGCTTGATTGAAGAGATTGAGCAGAAAGTTGATAAGGAAAAGGCCGAGAAACTGGTCAAAAAACTGCAAAAGGGCAAGGCTTTTGATCTGGAAGATTTTCGTGAGCAATTGCAGCAAATGCAGAATATGGGCGGAGTCGGTTCCATGCTGGATAAATTGCCGGGCATGAGTAGCATCCCCCAGGAAATGAAAGATAAGGTTAATGACAAGGAATTATCGCGCCAGATTGGGGTGATTAATTCCATGACTATGAAGGAACGGCGTTATCCGGATCTGATTAAAGGCAATCGCAAGAAGCGTATCGCTGAGGGTTGCGGACAGCAGTTATCGGATGTTAATCGTATCTTGAAGCAGTTTATGATGATGCAGAAAATGATGAAGCGTTTTAAAGCAGGCAACATGACAAATATGATGCGGGGCATAAAAAATAATGTGCGCGGCATGGGTATGAGAAGGTAGTTTTGCCCCTCGGTAATCGCTCCTGCATTGCTCTATTGCAGGTCATTCATGGCCTTATGCAGGAGCTACGGCACCAAGGATGGGGTAGAATTAAAAAAATAGGAGCTTTAGGCGACGCATGGATTGGTTGCCGAGGAGCGGAAGCTTTTTGTAGTATTAATGACGGCTTATTCGATGGGCAAAGTAAATGAATTTGACGGATTGTGTGTTGTTCTTTACTTGTATGGAAAATCGCGTAAAATGAGTCGATTAAATTTTGACTAATTGTTTTTGAGGAACTTAGATGGTAACCATTCGTCTTTCTAGAGGTGGCGCGAAAAATCGTCCTTTCTACCACGTTGTTGTAACCGATAGCAGAAGCGGTCGTGACGGTCGTTATATCGAACGCCTTGGTTTTTTTAACCCGTTGGCGCGTGGCAATGAAGAAAAATTGCGTTTGGATTGCGACCGTGTTGATCATTGGAAAGCCAATGGCGCACAGCCTTCTGAGCGTGTTGCAAAATTGATTAAAGACGCACGTAAAGCGGCGGCATAAACTTAAATTGTCAAAGCAACAGCACATAAGTGTCGGAAAGATTTCCGGCGTTTTTGGTATAAAGGGATGGGTTAAGGTATTTTCCTTTACTGATCCGAGGGAAAATATTTTAACTTATTCCCCCTGGTTGTTGAAAAAAGACGATGAAACAAAAACGGTTAGTATTGTTGACGGGCAGCTACAGGGTAAGACGATAGTCGCTCAGCTGACGGGTGTTAATGATAGGAATCAAGCAGAAGATCTGATGGGCTGGGATATTTTTATAACCCAGGATCAATTGCCTAAAGCTGCTAAAGATGAATATTACTGGTCTGATTTGATTGGTTTGCATGTTGAAACCGTTGATGGCGTTCAGCTAGGCCGGGTTGATAGTCTGCTGGAAACGGGCGCTAATGATGTGATCATTGTTCAGGGAGAGCGAGAACGGGTTATTCCGTTTTTACAGGGACAAACGATAATTAACGTTGATCTGGTTGCAGGCAGAATTATTGTCGACTGGGATCCCGAGTTCTAATTGCCGTCATGCGTTTTGATGTTGTAAGCTTATTTCCTGAAATGGTGGTAGCGGCTGCGGGTTACGGCGTAACCGGCAGGGCAATCGAACGCAACATCGTCAGTTTGTCGGTATGGAATCCTCGGGATTATACCGTGGATAGACACAGGACTGTCGATGATCGGCCTTACGGCGGCGGTCCTGGTATGGTCATGAAATATCAGCCCTTGCATGATGCGGTTAATGCTGCAAAACAGGCTGGCGAAAAAACCGCGAAAGTGGTTTATTTGAGTCCGCAAGGCAAGCCGATTACTCAGGCTTTGTTGGCAGAAGCTTGCGATGTTTCGCAGATAATTTTAGTTGCGGGGCGTTACGAAGGCATTGATGAGCGTTTTGTCGAGTTGGATTGCGACGATGAATGGTCTATCGGTGACTATGTTATCAGTGGCGGCGAACTTGCAGCCTTGGTAGTCATCGATGCAATAACACGGTTGTTACCGGGTGTGCTTGGCGATGAGAGCTCTGCCCAGCAGGACTCTCACAGCGACGGTTTGCTGGATTGCCCTCACTTTACCAGGCCCGAACAGATTGAAGGACGTTCGGTGCCGGAGGTTTTATTAGGCGGCAATCATGCGGATATAGACCGCTGGCGAATGAAGCAGGCTTTGGGTAGAACTTGGCAGAAACGGCCGGATTTGCTGGAAAAAAAGAATTTGAGTGCAGAGCAGGAAAATTTGCTTAGAGAATTTATTGTGGAGTTGGTTTAAATTAAGGTGTGGTAATGAGCAATATTATTGATGAATTGGAAGCAGAACAACTGAAACAGATTCCTGACTTTGGTCCAGGTGACACGGTTGTTGTGCAGGTTAAGGTAAAAGAAGGCGAGCGCGAAAGAATTCAGGCTTTTGAAGGTATCGTGATTGCAAAACGTAATCGCGGATTAAACTCGGCTTTCACAGTAAGAAAAATTTCTCACGGTACCGGTGTTGAGCGTGTTTTTCAAACTCACAGTCCTATCATTAGCGAGATCAATGTTAAGCGTCGCGGCGATGTCCGTCGTGCCAAATTGTATTACTTGCGTGACTTGACAGGTAAAGCGGCCCGTATTAAAGAAAAACTTTAATAAGGCTTTTTTGCATGAGATAAAAAAGGCAGCTTTGAGCTGCCTTTTTTTGTGGCTAATGATTTGGTTGCATATTTACATTTAAAACGGTAGATTTCTTTCATTGGTTGGTTGCTGTTTACCGAATAATTAATAGTCGTCAGGATTTGTTTAATGCCGTTTATCATCGAATGGGTGGAAAGCTGCTTGGGATCCGAGAATGTTGTAAGGCTTCAGACTCCGGCAGGACAGTTTGTTTTAACTAGCCGAGAAGGTGTGATCATTAAAACAGACTGGGAGCCGGGCGCTAGCCAGAACTCGCCCTCTGAACATGAATTAAACGCCTATTGGCAGAATCCCGACAAATCCATTAACATCAAATTGTTAAAACAAGGCAGCCTGTACAGAAACCAGGTCTGGGCGGCGCTTTGCCAGATACCCTTTGGCGAAACCATGACTTATTCGGCATTGGCCAAGAAAATAGGCTCATCGGCGCGAGCAGTCGGCAATGCGTGCCGGGACAATCCCTATGCTGTATTTATTCCCTGTCACCGAGTGGTTTCCGTTTCCGGTATGGGCGGTTATTGCGGGCAAACCGACGGCGATTTGATGGCAATAAAATACAAATTGCTGGAGTTTGAAGCCAGCTATAAAAAATGAATTCAACCGTTTTGATCGACCAATTTCTCGATGCAGCCTGGGTAGAGCAGGGCTTGAGCGAGAATACGCTTTCGGCCTACGGCAGTGATTTGAGGATTTTTGCCAAATGGTTGGCAGGAAAGCCTATGTTGGAAGTGGATGGTGGGGAGCTATCAAGTTTTCTTGCCAGCCGCTATAAAGACGGCATAGGCAACCGATCTACTGCGCGCATTCTGTCCAGTCTTCGACGGTTCTATGGCTATTATATTCGAGAAAACAGCATCAAGGTCGACCCGACCGCCTTGATCGAATCGCCCCATATTGGCCAACTGTTGCCCACATCGCTCTCTGAAAAGGATGTCGAGTTATTGCTGGATGCGCCTGAAGTCACCAATGCGTTGGGTTTTAGGGATAGAGCCATGCTGGAAATGCTTTATGCAACCGGGCTTAGGGTATCGGAACTGGTCAATTTAAAGTTTGAGCAGATCAGTTTTAGGCAGGGTGTGGTCAGAATTATCGGTAAAGGCAACAAAGAGCGCTTGGTGCCGGTCGGTGAAGAGGCTATGAGCTGGCTGGAAGATTATATGAGTCAAGCGAGAAAGACCCTACTTGGTGAACGCCAATGTGATTATTTGTTTGTCACCAATCGGGCGGACGGCATGACTAGGCAGGCTTTTTGGCATATTATCAAACGTCATGCAAAAAAAGCCGGCATCAACAAAGAACTGTCGCCGCATACCTTAAGACATGCTTTCGCTACGCATTTGTTAAATCATGGCGCGGATTTGCGCGTGGTACAATTATTGCTCGGTCATGCCGATTTATCGACCACGCAAATTTATACCCATATTGCCCGCGAAAGACTCAAAGAATTACATGCAAAATATCATCCAAGAGGATAGCTAAGATGGCTCAAAATATTCACCCGACCGCTTACATAGCACCGGATGTGTCGCTGGGAGACAATGTGACGGTAGGGCCTTTTGCCGTTATTGAGACCGGTGCTCAAATGGGTGCTAACTGCCAGGTAGGCGCTCATGCGGTGGTGCACAGTCATGTAAAAATGGGCAATGGCAATATTTTACATCCGCATGCGGTATTGGGCGGATTGCCGCAAGATACCGGATTTAAAGCCGAAACGGTTTCCTGGCTTATTTGTGGCGATAATAACGTTTTTAGAGAGGGTTTTACTGCACATCGAGCCTCCAAAGAACATGCCGAAACGCACATTGGCTCGGGTTGTTTCTTTATGAACAACAGCCATGTCGCGCATGACAGCATAATCGGAAATAACACTATATTCGCCAATAATGTCGCGATTGGCGGACATGTTGAGGTCGGCAATAATGTTTTTATCGGCGGGGCAGTGGTTGCGCATCAGTTTTGCCGGATCGGTTCGTTTGCGATAGTGCAAGGCACAACCGGTCTTAATATGGATGTTATTCCCTTTATGCTGATTGGCGGGCGTCCCGCGCGGCATTATAAGTTAAACACCGTAGGATTAAGACGTGCAGGAATTACCGGAGAGCGCTATAAGGTGCTGTCGGCGGCATTTCGCCTGTTAAAGAACAAACAAAGCCTGGATGACTTGGAAGAAACGGAAGAATTAAAGCAATTGAAAGACTGGCTGGCCGTTAAGTCCAAGCGCGGCGTGCATGGCTTTGTTGATGTGTCGAAAAAGTAGGGTGAGCAGCGCTTTTTTTGCCCGCATAAGATTTCAAGTCGGATGAGGATTTTAATCGCTGATACCCCTTCAATGTGGAAACGTCAATTCAGTATTGCGGCTAATGATGGATGCTGAAAAATTAACCTTGTCCGGCTTAAATTTCCAGTATCTGGTATCATAAGCGATTGAATTACGGCACTTCGCCGCCATTTACGTCAACATAAAGAGTCCTTAGTGAGTACTGCCAAATTTTCATCCCTAGCTTTAAAACCCGCCCTGCTTGAAAACATCGAATCCCTGGGATATACCCAATTAACGCCGATACAGGCGGAGAGCCTGCCGCATATTCTTGAGGGCAGGGATGTGATTGCGCAGGCTAAAACCGGCAGTGGTAAAACTGCTGCATTTGGTATTGGTCTGTTGTCCAAGTTGGATCTGAACAGTTTTAGAGTTCAGGCGATGGTTGTTTGCCCGACACGGGAACTTGCGGATCAGGTCGGCAAGGAGATTCGGCGCTTAGCGCGATTCACGCAAAATATTAAGGTATTGACCTTGTGCGGCGGCGTGCCTTTCGGGCCGCAGCTGGGTTCCTTGGAGCATGGTGTACATGTGGTTGTCGGCACGCCGGGCCGGTTGCAGGAACATCTGCGCAAGCGCAGCTTACGATTGAGCAATCTAAAGGTGCTTGTGCTGGATGAGGCAGACCGGATGCTGGATATGGGCTTTGAAGAGGCTATTACCGACGTGATTTCCTACGCACCGACGCACCGGCAAACCTTGCTGTTTTCAGCGACGTATACCGATCCTATTCGGGAAATAAGCCAGAAATTCCAGTTTAAGCCGGTTTCCGTCAGTATTGAGAGCAGTCACCAGGACAGCGATATTGAACAGCGTTTTTATCAGGTAGAAAAGTCGAAAAGAATCAGCGCGCTGGGTTATCTTTTATCTTACTATCGGCCCGAATCAGCCGTGGTCTTTTGCAATACCAAACGGGATTGTCAGGATGTGGCAAGTTCGCTTGAAAACAGCGGTTTTTCGGTTCAGGCCTTGCATGGCGATCTGGAGCAAAAGCATCGGGATCAGGTATTGGTGCGCTTTGCCAATAAGAGCTGCTCTGTTCTGGTGGCGACCGATGTGGCCGCGCGAGGGCTGGATATTAAGGATATGCAGGCGGTGATCAATTACGAATTGCCTTGGGATCCTGAAATTTACGTACACCGGATTGGGCGTACCGGCCGCGCCGGTAACAAGGGCTTGGCGCTCAGCTTATGTACGGAACAGGAATTAAACCGGGTTAAAGCGATTGAGGAGTATCAAGCTATTCCCGTTAAGTGGGACGAAGTGGCACCTTTTCAGATGAGCCATGAGCCGCGCTTTGAGCCGCCGATGGTGACCTTGTGGATAGACGGCGGGCGAAAAAATAAAGTGCGTCCGGGGGATATACTCGGTGCTTTAACCGGAGACGCAGGGATTGCAGGCAGTGAAGTCGGTAAAATCGATATTTTTGATGCCCATGCTTACGTGGCTATCAAGCATGGCAGTGTTGATAAGGCCCTGGCTTGTTTGAGAAGCGGCAAAATAAAGGGGCGCAATTTTAACGTTCGTAAGTCCCAGTGGGGATAAGCGAAAGGGCGACCTGCCGGTCGCCCTTTTAACGGTATGTCCTAAGCGGGACGGGTTTTGCAACCCCGTTCTTAACGTTTTGCTAGCCTGAGTGATACGGCAAGGGACAGTCAGCACGAAACGTTTCGGACGGGGCAACAGTCACTCGTCCGGCTGTCGCGAAGTAACTCGACAACCTAAGCGCTTCTTGTCCGGGGCTTATTTCTGGACTGATTGCCACCGGCCGGCTTGCGCGCTTGATTTGAGTTTCTGGTCGGACGTGGGCCGCGCGGTTCCTCTGGAGGCATCGGCGGGGCCACTGCGGAGGCTTCAAAGCCGGTAATTTGTTCGCGTTTAATCTCTTTACCGATCAGTTTTTCAACCAGACGCAAGAAGCTGTATTCATCATGGGATACCAGTGATATGGCTTGACCTTCTTCGCCCGCACGTCCGGTACGACCAATTCTATGGACGTAATCTTCCGGCGCTCTGGGCAGTTCAAAATTGACTACATGCGGCAGCAGGTTGATATCAATGCCGCGAGCTGCCACATCGGTCGCCACCAGCACTCTGATTTCACCGGCTTTAAAGCCTGATAATGCACTGGTTCTGGCGCCCTGGCTTTTGTTGCCATGTATGGCGGCTGCCTTAATGTCAACTTTGTTGAGTTTTTCGGTAAGTCGATTCGCGCCATGTTTGGTCGTAGTGAATACCAAAACCTGTTGCCAATTATTTTCTTTTATCAGGTGACAGAGCAGTTCGGTTTTGTTGGCTTTATTAACCAGATAAGCGACTTGGTCAACCAGTTCTGCAGCGGTGTTACGCGCAGCGACTTCGATTTTTATCGGATTGACCAGAAGCCCTGTCGTCAGTTTGCGTATATCTTCGGAAAAAGTCGCCGAAAATAGCAGGTTTTGGCGTTTTTTCGGCAGGAAGGCGACAATTTTACGAATATCCCGAATAAAGCCCATATCGAGCATGCGGTCGGCTTCGTCGAGTATCAGTGTTTCTACTTGATCAAGTTTTACCGCATTCTGACTGACTAGGTCTAAAAGCCGACCAGGCGTGGCCACCAGTATATCTACGCCACCTCTTAATCTCATCATCTGCGGGTTGATTTTTACCCCGCCAAAAACGACTTCGGATTTTAAACGGGGATGCAGATGCGCTCCATACTTGTTGACCGATTCGCCTATTTGCGCCGCAAGTTCTCTGGTTGGGGTCAGGATCAATACCCTGACCGGCCGGTTATTGCCGTAGGATTTTTGTGATAAGCGGTGCAGGATGGGTAAGGTGAATCCTGCTGTTTTACCGGTTCCAGTCTGTGCGGCGGCCAACACATCATGACCGCCTAAAACGGCTGGAATGGCTTGTGACTGGATGGGGGACGGCGTGGTATAGCCGGCATCAGCAATGGCGCGCAACAGTGGATCAGATAAACCGAGGGTGGTAAATGGCATATTTTTAGAGTCTCAATAAAAGGTTGCTGTTGACAAAAGGTCTTACAGCTTGGTGAAAACAGTGTAGGGGGCTTATTTAAAAAAACGCGGCAATGAACGGTGCTTAAGTTGATTGTGGTAATATTGGCGTTTTTGATAGAGGTGGAATATCTTGTCGCGGGTAGGCGTGTTGTAAGTTGTTGATATGAATGGTGCCCCGAGGCGGATTTGAACCACCGGCCTGTCCCTTAGGAGGGGACCGCTCTATCCAGCTGAGCTATCGGGGCAAACACAAATTGAATTCTACCATAGATGGGTATTTAATTCATTGGTTCTGTGCACTATCCACCAATAAGTCGAAACAGGGTCTATGGTGATGGAAAAGGTTTATTTGAATAAAATAAGGGTAACTGAGTACAGGGGCCGTTGTTCTTTAAATGATTTTCGAGTATCACCCTGTGCGGGCTAAGTGATTATACCGAAATCAAGGTACGGGAATACCGGTCGCTTTTGGCTGAGCCATCGGAACCGTAAGTATTTGCAAATTCCGGCTTGCCTTTTAAAATATCCAGTGAGCGCTTGGTGTGGCGAGATAAAAGATCAATACCGGCACCGTTTTGCTCATTCAATCTTCTGCATTCTGCGCAGACCAGCATTAGCTGTGCCCAGTTGCTGATAGATTCGGCGGTTTGCAGGCCAGCAGTTTCAGCCCGGTTAAAATATTCACTGATACTTTTTTGATCATTAGGCAGCTTTTCGGTTGCCAAGACTTGAGCTAGCTGTGCGTTGAACTGCTCCAGTTGCACAACCAATTGCTTTTTATTGGCTGCGATAGTGCTAATCAATTCAGCTTGCTGAGTTTTTTTTAAGGCATCAAGCTCCCGACTGAGTTCCTGATGAAGCTGCTGCGCCAATTGTAGTGCATTAAGGATGAGTTGTTCGGTAATGGGGAATGTTTTTTGTATCATGGCTATGTGCTATTTTCTTGGGGCATTAATTTCTCAAGTTGGATCAATTTCTTGGCAACTTTTTCAGCATCTACTTTATAGCTTCCGTCAGCAAGCGCTTTTTTGATGGAGTTGACCTTGACAATATCTACGGGTGAGGCAGAAGATGAGCCCAAGGCTTTTTTTATTTCTTGCGTTGCGTTCGTAAGTGCAACGCTGTCGTCTTTTTTTGTGGGGGTAACAGCAGCTTTTTGCTCACCATCGACTCCAGCTTTTGGGATCGTTTTGAGCGGCACCGGGCTGTTCATTCTGCCGTTTATCTCGATAGCCATGATAAATTCCTTAATAATTTTTTCATTTGAAATTTATATCGGCAGGGCGGTAAAAAACTTTAACGATTTTCTGTGTGTGTTTAGTCATTAACAGAGACTAATCCAGGCTCGATAACGGTTGCATTAATGAGACGTCCTGAGTTCTGGTTTTTAATCCTGATGAGTTGTCCTTTAGTGCCGTCCATCATCGCTACCCCACTCATCTTGATAGAAAAATTCGGTTTTGTTGAGCTGATAACAACTTTATCCCCTCTTTTGATAAGCTTGGGTTCGGCAAGGTTTCTCAGGCTGAGAATGGTTCCGCTATTAAGTTGGCGTGTGACCTGTTTGTTTTCAACTTGTTCCAGTTGAGTGGCAAAATCTTCTCTGAGGCTAGACACTTCTCTTTTTTCGATAGCAATATGTTGCAGGGTTATGATGTCACCGCGTTGTATCGGGTGAGATAGGACGACGACCATTTGATAAGTCTTGATGATCGCAGAAGTGAAAATCGACCATTTTTTTCCTGTGTTACAGCGTACGCCGATAGTCGACCTGCCTGCCTTAATGAGATTGTTGGTTGTGTATGCCTCCAGCGGATCGATGCATTGAGGTAAATTTAAGCGACTGTCCAATGGAACTAGACTGACTTCGTATTCTCCCGGGAGGTTGATATTTTGTGCAATATAACCGTTAACGACCTCGGCAATAGATTCGTGAGATTGCGAACCTTGTTCCGCATGGGCCGGGGCGAAAAAAATAAAGCTTAATGCCAAAAAGAGTGGGGCGTTTTTTATCATTGTAGCGCTTTGTTTTGTGACGTGGTCAAGTGACTAGGCATGATTAAAATTAGGCTGTTTGTTAGGTAGTGGTCAATTTATTGACATGTTGCTTGGTCTGCAAGTCGATTAATTGGCTGGTTATTTATTAGCGGCTACTTTTTGCCGGATTATTTAAAGGTATTCTAATCCTAATCAGTTGCCGAGTAGTGGCAAATAATTTTAAAAAACCATAGCTAATTGATTTTAATTGGTTTATGTATTTTTGGCATATGCTGTGCTTTTGTTTTTGTATCAGTAATCAGTGAGGCAACTATCATGGCTATTAATTTTGACACAGCGCTTGGCATTGAACCTAAGGCCCTGGCTGTTCGAGAAAAACGGGGTGAGATACTGGCGGCTAATTTAGCCAATGCAGATACGCCCAACTTTAAAGCCCGTGATCTGGATTTCAAGTCAGTTTTAAAACAAAGCTTGGCTTCGGGCGTAAGCATGGAGCGTACCCATGCCGGGCATATTACACCGCAGCAACAAGTATTTGGCGCTAATGTCATGTATCGGAACCCCAGTCAGGTGTCATTAGATGGTAATACCGTTGAAGCGCATGTTGAACAGGCTAAATACGCTGAAAATGCGGTGCAATATCAGGCTAGCCTACAGTTTATTAATGGTAAGTTTTCCGGTCTGATGGCCGCTTTGAGAGGACAATAATCATGACTGCTTTAAGTATATTCGATATTGCCGGCAGCGGCATGAATGCTCAGTCGTTAAGGCTGAATCTGGTCGCCAGCAATATATCCAATGCGAACAGTGTCAGCAGCAGTGCGGCTGAGGCATACAAATCCAGGCAGCCGGTGTTTGCCGCTGAATTACATAATGCGATGAATAAGCATAATGCCACCAGTCAGGTCAATGTGCTGGGCGTGATCGAGAGTCAAGAGGCTCCTGTTATGGAGTATTCCCCGAGTCATCCTATGGCTGATAAAGACGGCTATATCTTTAAATCGAATGTGAATACGGTCGAAGAAATGGCCAATATGATGTCGGCATCACGCTCTTACCAAAATAATGTCGAAGTGTTGAATACGGCAAAGCAGATGATGCTTCAGACCTTAAAAATGGGACAGTAAGGAGATAACGATGGCTATTCAAGGCGCAGTAAATCCATACAGCAACTTAACCGTTACGCCCAAACCAGAGACGGCGGCAACACCTAAAAAAACCTCATTAGGACAGGATCAGTTTTTAAAGTTAATGACCACGCAGATGACCCATCAAGACCCTACGAAGCCGATGGAAAACGGTGATTTCTTGACGCAAATAGCGCAGTTCGGGACAGTGTCAGGTATCCAGGATTTGCAAAAGTCATTTGGTGATTTTGCCGGTTCAATCAACTCCAGTCAGGCCTTGCAGGCAACCAGCTTGGTGGGACGATACGTGTCTGCGCCCGGGACGCAGGGCTTATTGAAAGTCGGGGGGGATATATCCGGTAATATTAATTTAACAGACAGCGCAACCAATATTAAGGTCAAAGTAATCAACGCTGCCAGCGGAGAGCTGGTACAAGATGTGGATATGGGTAGTCATAGCGCGGGAAAAATACCTTTTATCTGGGATGGCCTGAATTCAAACGGCGTTATGGCCAATCCCGGCGTCTATAAAATTGAAGCAACGGCCTATATTGATGGAAAAAATAGCGTGTTGGAGACAGATATTAATTCGCGGGTTGACAGTGTCAGCATGGCTAGCGGCACTACGGGAATGAAAATTA
Organism: Methylobacter svalbardensis; assembly: GCF_037671525.1. Classification (NCBI taxonomy): domain Bacteria; kingdom Pseudomonadati; phylum Pseudomonadota; class Gammaproteobacteria; order Methylococcales; family Methylococcaceae; genus Methylobacter; species Methylobacter svalbardensis. Next base: position 41,608 of record NZ_JAWPOH010000003.1, on the reverse strand, counting down.
ATCTGACCGGATTGGACAGTGTTGCTTTTAATCAGATCAAACAAATTCTTTAGGATTGGGGGTGTAACATGGGTTTTGCAACAGCATTAAGCGGCTTAAAAGCCGCATCAACAAACTTACAGGTGACCGGTAATAATATTGCCAATTCGCAAACCACCGGTTTTAAGGAATCACGCGCGGAATTTGCCGATGTCTATGCTTCCAGTATCGGTGGCGTCAGTAAGACTCAGCCGGGTTCGGGTGTAAAGGTCACCGAAGTGGCGCAGCAATTTAATCAGGGCAATATCGAGTCCACTCAAAACAGTCTTGATCTTGCGGTCAGCGGCAATGGTTTTTTTGTATTGGCGGATACGGTGAATCTTCCTGACAAAAATAACCCGAATGCCCCCGTGGACCCTTCGGTACCCAGCGCCTATACCCGTAATGGCGCTTTTCAGTTAGACAGCTCAGGTAACGTGGTTAATGATAAGGGCCAGTTTTTATTGGCTTTTGCCGCTAACGGCACTAGCGCAGCGGAGGGTTTTAGTGTCGGAGTTTTTAGGCCGCTGACGATTGATACCGCCCAGGGCTTGCCCAACGCTACCGAAAATATCAATATGAAACTGAATATCAACGCGGCTGCCGCTGTGCCGCCAACGGCAGCGTTTGATCCTACCGACCCTTTGTCCTATAACAATACGACATCGGTCACTACTTATGATATCCAGGGTAACGCGCATATCGCATCAACCTATTATGTGAAAACAACGACGGCTAACGAATGGGATGCTTATCTGTTTCTCGATGATTATGGTATTACAGCGGGAACACCTGCTGATCCTGGTCCTCCGTCGGTAGCAGCGGGGCCATCGACAGTGATTACGCCAGTTAATACTCCCGGAACGCCAATGAAGTTGGCTTTTACTTCGACAGGGGTGCTCGATACCGTTAATACCGTTGCCGCGACCAAGGTGGATTTTGGGGCTATCGATTTATCGGACATTGATCCTAATATCAGTGTCGATCCGATGGCCTTTGATCTGGATTTTTTCGGCACTACCCAGTTCGCCACGCCTTTTAGCGTTAATGGCTTAAATCAGGATGGCTTACCGGCCGGTAATCTGACCGGCATTGATGTGGATGCCACCGGGGTGGTGTTTGCAAGATACAGCAATGGCGGATCCAAGGCTTTAGGGCAGGTGGCATTGGCGCGGTTTCAAAGCAATCAATCCTTGGCTAAATTGGGGGACACATCCTGGGCTCAGACATCAAGTTCCGGTTCGCCTATTTACGGTGCTGCCGGCGATAATAATTTTGGCGGGATTCAATCGTCAGCCTTGGAAGGTTCCAATGTGGATTTGTCCGAGCAGCTGGTTAAGTTAATTATTGCACAGCAGGCTTATCAGGCTAACTCTCAAACCATCACCACCGAAAAAACCTTGATACAAACTATTCTGAATGCGTAATTTACTGGAGTAATGTTTGCTTATATCTGGTTTTAAGCTAAAGGAGAACCGTTATGGATCGTAGTTTATATATTGCCATGAGCGGCGCCAAGCAGACGCTCATGGCGCAAACGGTAAATGCCAATAATTTGGCGAATGCCCAGACTACCGGATTTAAATCCGATTTGGAGCAGTTCCGTAGTAGGCCTGTGCTGGGTGCCAGCTTTCCTACCCGGGTTTATGCGATGAATGAAAAGCCAGGGGTCGATCTTTCCACCGGCGCGATGCAAACGACCGGCGGCGATTTGGATGTGGCTATTAACGGTGAGGGTTATTTTGCCGTTCAGGGGACTGATGGTAAAGAGGCTTATACGCGCGCCGGTGATCTGCGCGTTACCCCCGAGGGTTTATTGCAGACCGGAGCGGGTTTGCAAGTACTGGGAGAGGATGGGCCTATCACCATTCAGCCGGCAGAAAAGCTGACCATAGGCAGTGACGGTACGATCAGCATTATTCCATTGGGTTCGGGTAACGCGACTACACAGGTGGAGGTTGGTCGGATCAAAATGGTTAAGATAGAGACGGACAACCTGGAAAAATCTACTGATAGTTTGCTGCATGCCAAAGATGGCAAGCCGGTGGTAGCCAGTGCTGATGTCAGACTGGCACAAGGCGTTTTGGAAGGCAGTAATGTGAATGCGATTAGCGCGATGGTCGATATGATTGAGCTGGCAAGAAATTTCGAGCTGCAAACGAAGGTGATGAAGAGTGTCGATGAAAACTCGGCAGTGGGTGCCAAGCTGATGCAAATGGGCTAGGATAAGCCCAAATTTGCAAATTGTATCGTTCCCACGCTCCGGCGTGGGAACGATAGAGCAGAATTTATTTTCACAAAAGCCGAGTTTAACTCGGCTTTTTTTTGCGTGGCGAATTGGGTTTTAGGCGGCCAAATAAAATGGCACGGATCATGCTTTATATTTTAAGTAAGACAATAAATTGGCACTGAGGAGATTATCATGACAGAACGCGCATTATGGGTGGCTAAATCCGGTCTGGATGCCCAGCAAACAAGAATGGCGGTTATTTCCAATAACTTGGCGAACGTAAATACCACCGGGTTTAAAAGAGGCCGAGCTGTTTTTGAAGACCTGATGTATCAGAATATCCGTCAGGTCGGCGGGCAATCCACGCAAAATACCCAACTGCCGACGGGTTTGCAGTTAGGAACCGGTGTAAGAACGGTTGCCACCGAAAAACTGCATACGCAGGGCAATGTTCAGCCGACGGAAAATTCGCTGGATGTGGCAATAAATGGCCGGGGGTTCCTGCAAATATTAATGCCTAACGGCGATACCAATTATACCCGCGATGGTTCGTTCAAATTAGACGCCACGGGGCAGTTGGTTACTTCAGGCGGGTTAACGTTGAATCCTGCGATTACCGTGCCTCAAGATGCGCTGAGCGTCACTATCGGCACTGACGGTACGGTATCCGTTTTGCAACCGGGGGTTGCTGCACCGAGCGTGTTGGGCCAAATACAGACCGCCAATTTCATCAATCCTACCGGGTTGGAGGCAATTGGCGAAAACCTTTATCGGGAATCTGCCGCCAGCGGCGCGCCGATAGTGGGAACGCCGGGGGAAGCAGAATACGGGACGTTGACTCAAGGCGCATTGGAAACTTCCAATGTCAATGTCGTTGAGGAACTGGTCAATATGATTGAAACGCAACGGGCTTATGAGATGAACTCCAAGGCGATTTCAACCACCGATCAGATGCTGTCCTTTGTGACGCAACAATTATAAGCCAGGGGTGACGGGATGATGACTAAAAAACCTAGCTTTTCCTTAAGCATCGTTGCCGTCACGCTGTCGCTGCTAGAGGCTTGTACCTTCATACCGTCAAGGGATCCTGCCTTTGCTCCGGTTGCGCCAGCCGACTTAAGACCGCCGGTACAAAGCAGCGGATCGATCTATCAGGCCGGTTACGATATGCGCCTGTTTGAAGATCACACAGCAAAAAGGGTCGGGGATATTCTGACGATTACTCTCTTGGAGAAAACCCAGGCAAAAAAGGCTGACGATCTTAAAACGCAAAAAGATACCTCAATGTCAGCCGAGGTTCCCTCAATGTTTGGCATTGCGGCATCTGCCTTGACCGGGCAGGATGTTAGAACCACGCTGGCGTCAGCAAAGGAATTTACCGGGAAGGGCGCTGCCGATCAAAGCAACAGCTTAATCGGCAATATTTCCGTTACGGTTGTCGAGCTGTTACCCAACGGCAATTTAAGCGTCCGGGGCGAGAAAAGAGTCACCTTAAATCAGGGCGATGAATTCATCCGGTTATCCGGCATCGTCAGGCCGGTCGATATCAATTCAGCCAATATTATCACCTCGGATAAAGTGGCCGATGTCACTATTATGTATGTAGGCGAGGGTGCCATGGCCGATGCCAGTAAAATGGGCTGGATGGCAAGGATTCTTAACAGCCCCTGGTTCCCCTTCTAAGAAGGATTTTGATATGAACACAACACGTAAAAGCTTTGTTTTACTGCTCCTACTAGGCAGTGTCATCAGCGGGCCGGTTTATGCCGAACGGATCAAGGATATCGCCTCCATTGAGGGTGTACGCAGCAATCAGTTGGTCGGTTACGGTCTGGTTGTCGGTCTGGATAAATCCGGTGATAAAACGACTTTTACCGGACAAAGCTTACGCAGCATGCTGGCGCGTCTTGGGCTGACCTTGCCTCCCGGCATTGATCCTAAATCAAAAAATATTGCAGCGGTTTCTATTCAGGCGGAACTGCCGGCATTTGCCAAACCGGGTCAAGCGATTGACGTCACCGTGTCTTCATTGGGTGATGCAAAAAGCCTGCGAGGCGGGACCTTGTTAATGAGTCCTTTGAAAGGCGCAGATGGACAGGTTTATGCCATTGCTCAGGGTAGTTTGATTGTCAGCGGCCTGAGTGCTTCAGGCCAGGACGGTTCAAGCATTACCGTCAATAATCCCAATGTGGGCCGTATTCCCAATGGAGCGACTGTTGAGCGTACCGTCAACACCTCTTTTTCTGAAGGCGATGCATTGGTGTTTAATTTACATACCTCGGATTTTACCACCGCCAATCGGATGGCGGAGTCCATTAACAAAATATTGGGCGCTAATACCGCAAAGGCGCTTGATGCGACTTCTGTCAGGGTTAGTGCGCCGGTGGATCCCAATCAAAAAGTGACCTTTGCGTCGGTGGTCGAGAATATGATGGTGATTCCGGATGATGCACCGGCGCGTATCATTGTTAATTCCCGCACCGGGACTGTCGTTATTAACGGTAAGGTCAGGGTGCAGCCGGCGGCGGTGTCTCATGGCAGTTTGATAGTGACTATCAGTGAAACTCCTCAGGTCAGTCAGCCCAATGCATTCTCCGGCGGTCAAACGGCAGTTACACCGCAATCTAATCTCAAGATTGAAGAGGAAAAAAATCACATGTTTGTGTTTAATCCCGGCGTCTCCCTGGATGAAATTGTCCAGGCGGTCAACAAGATAGGTGCCGCACCCAGTGATTTGGTGGCTATTCTTGAAGCGCTGAAATCAGCCGGCTCCTTGCATGCTGAGTTAATTGTTATTTAAATTTGTAGGGTGGATTTGCCGTAAGGCAATCCACCGTTGACCGTGGCGGATTGCTATTAATCTTCTATATCGGATTCTTTCACAGTCTCTATTGCGAATCCACCTTACGCGGGGGTTGTTATGTTAAAGGTACAAAATGCCGATGTTTATACCGACTTTAATGGCTTGGCTAAATTAAAAGGCGAGGCCCGAAAAGAGTCGCCGGAAGCGTTGAAGGAAGTTGCCAAGCAATTCGAGTCCATTTTTCTCAATAATGTGCTGAAAAGTATGCGTCAAGCCAAGCTGGCCGATGGCGCCATGGATAACGATCAAAGCAAATTTTATAACGATATGTATGATCAGCAGTTGGCCGTCCATTTGTCGGGTTCTCCCGGCGTTGGTCTGGCCGACTTGATCGTTAAGCAATTGAGCCACGATGAACCAAAACATCAGAAGCAGGATACGGAAGATGCCCTGAATAGATCAGGGGGAATATCACCTAGCGGTTCTGAACAGGCTCACGCCGTTAACCGGCTGGTAAGTGGTAAAACCGACAGCCCTGTCGTCAGCTTTAAAGACGGTCAAGTGACGGTTACTCCTTATGTTCAGGATAGAAGCCCACTTGAGGCGGCGACTGAATTGCCGATGCAGTCTATGAGCGGATTAAAGACTGGTCACGTCTTGCCGATACAGTCAGCAGATGAGTTTGTCAGTCGCCTGCATCCCCTAGCCGTCCAGGCCGCCAGAGAATTGGGTGTTGAACCCAAGGTTCTTTTGGCGCAAGCCGCGCTGGAAAGCGGCTGGGGACGCTCGGTAATAAAAAACAGTCATGGCGATAACAGTTTTAATTTGTTTAATATTAAAGCCGATAAATCCTGGCAGGGCAAACAGGCGCAAGTGTCTACGCTGGAGTTTGATCAGGGTATTGCTAGAAAAGTGAATGCCGGATTCAGATCCTACGATTCCTACGAGGAAAGCTTTAGGGATTATGTCGATTTTATAAAAAGCAATCCACGTTATGGCGATGCCTTAAAAAAAGCAGGCAATGCGGAACACTATATGCATGAATTACAACGGGCGGGTTATGCCACCGATCCGAAATATGCCGCCAAGGTCATGAACATCTATCAAGGCAATACCATGGCCGGATTTGAGCCTGATGTCATCGTGGCAATGAACTAATGAACAGATTAAGTTTGGCAGTTAACTCTCGGAAAAGGACGCACTCATGAGCGGATTATTAGCAACATCATTATCAGGCTTGATGGCGGCTCAACGCTCATTGGAGACTGTACAACACAATATTTCCAATGCAAACACGGAGGGTTATAGCCGTCAACGAGTGCAGCAAGGCACTAATCCTGCAATGTTTACCGGCGATGGCTATATCGGTCAGGGCGTAAACGTCACCAATATTACGCGCAGTTATGACCAGTTTATTAATAAGCAATTGAGTTCCAGTCTTTCGGCATTTGGCGATGTCGACCGTTATCACCGGCTTGCCACTAACGTCGATAATATCATGGCAGACCCCGATACCGGGATAGCGCCGGCGATGAACCGTTTTTTCAATGCCATCAATGAAGTGGCGGATGATCCTTCATCGGTGCCTGCCAGGCAGGTGATGTTGTCTGAAGCCGAAATTTTGACGCAAAGTTTCAACACCATGAGCGGCCGTTTTGAAGAGATACGCACGCAGAACAATAACGACATGATTGCCATGGTGAACGACATTAATTCCTACGCTACGGCGATAGCTAACCTTAATGTACAGATCACCGAAGGCATTGGTAAATCGCAAGCTCTGAAACAGCCCAATGACTTGCTCGACCAGCAGGACGCTTTGATTGCAAAGTTATCCGCAATCGTCAATGTGTCTGTACTGCCGCAGCAAGACGGCACCTCCAGTATTTTTATTGGCAATGGGCAGTCATTAGTGCTTGGCGGCGGAACCTCAACATTCACCACGATGCAGTCTACATTCGATCCAAACCGGTTGGAAATCGGGCTGGTAACAAGGAATAGTGTCACGGAAATCACCAATCAGATCAGTGGCGGTTCTTTGGCGGGTTCATTGCGCTTCCGGGATGAAGTGCTGGATCCGGCGCAGCAAAAACTCGGTCGGGTTGCTGCCGGTTTGGCCATGGAGATTAATGCGCTGCATGAAAAGGGTTTTGATTTGAGCGGTAAAGCAGGAGAGGCCTTATTTAGCTTTTCCGGTGATGATATTCCGGTTATTAAAAGCTCCCAGAATGCCGGTAATGCAATCGTTACCGCTAATTTTCAGGGCATTAATAGCAATCCATCGGCGGCAGGGAATCTGGATTTTAGCGATTTTCGCTTGGAGTATGTTAGCGGAACTGATTACACCCTGACCAGAGCTCGGGATAATCAGGTGATTAATCTGACGGCTACTGAGACAGGGCTAGGTACGAATATTTTCACCTTGTCGGGTGCAACTGCTTTGCCGGGCATTGATATAACCGTTGATTTGAGTGGGGGTAAAACTATATCGGATGACGATCAATTTCTAATCAGGCCGACGTTCAATGCGGCCCAAAAACTTGGAGTCAATATTGATGACCCGAGAAAAATAGCGGCAGCCACCAATATAGAAGTTGACCCGGTGACTAAATTGCCGGTGGTGGACGGATTTGGCAATCCCGTTATTATCAACGGCGCGATGCCCGGTGATAATAGAAATGCCTTGCAACTGGCAAATCTGGCTAATAAATTGGGCATGTTAGGCGGAACCGCCACATTTAATAGTGCTTATAATGAAGTGGTTTCCGGTGTCGGAACGTTGACGCGGGCCGCTAAACTGGGTGCTTCCGGACAGGAAATATTATTAAATCAGGCCAAGGGAGATAGGGAGAGTCTGGCCGGTGTGAACCTGGATGAAGAGGCGGCCAACTTGATAAAATTTCAACAGGCTTATCAGGCATCGGCGCAAGCCATTTCAGTAGCCAGATCCTTATTCGATACCTTATTAGGCGCAGTGAGATAGGAGCGATAGCGATGAGAATTTCAACGGCTTGGGCGCAACAGCTTAGTGTTAACGCAATGAGTAGTCAGCAAAATCAATTGGCCAAGGTGCAGCAGCAATTAAGCTCCGGACTTAAAGTGTCTACGCCTGCTGAAGACCCGGCGGCAGCGGTAAGAGTTTTGGATTTGGAAGGAACGATTGCAAAAACCAATCAGTATCAAAGTAATATTGCCACGGTTCGCGGACGGTTGAACCTTGAGGAATCCGCTCTGGAAACGGCAAATAATATTATGTTTCGCGTCAAAGAACTGACTATTCAAGGCATGAACACTAGTCTAAACAGCAGCGACAGGCTATCGATCAAGTTTGAAGTGGATCAGCTGATTGAAGAAATGGCCGGTGTTGCCAATACCAAAAACGCCAATGGTGAATTTATTTTTTCCGGCGATCTTTCGACGGTGCCTGCCTTTGCCAAACACCCGACAACAGGCGAATATGTGTATCAAGGCGGAACACAACAGCGAGCTTTGCAAATCGGCTCTACCCGGCAGGTTGCTGATGGCGATTTAGGCTTTAATGTATTTGAAAATATAACGTCGAGCAGTCCGGCGGCTGATCAAGCTGTTGATCAGAATGGCAATCCTACTAAAATTCGTAGTATTTTCAATACGCTAAAGGCGCTGTCTGATGGCTTGAGTGACACTTTTACTGCCACTCCCGGCGAAATCACCGGCGACCGGTTTTTGCGCTACGGCTTGGATTATTCTGCCGCCCCAACTACATTTGACTTGACTGACGGTGGGGTTACAACAACGATAAGCTTGAGTGATTCGTTTGCAGGTGTCGAAGATATTGTCACCGAAGTTAATAACCAACTTGCAGCCGCCGCTGTACCCGTTTCTGCGACTATGCAAGCGCGAAGCAACGGCAATAAAATCGAGTTTGTTTCGGTAGCCACAGGCTCGACTTCCAGCATAACTATTACTAATAGCACCCCCGCTTCAGGCACATTTTTAACGGACGCCGGTTTTACTGATAGTCAAACCAGTACAGGGGTTGACGCGCAAATCTTTCAAAGTCAACTGGGCGATGTTTTAACCGATCTTGATGCGGCCCTGGACAGTTTTTTGCAGGCAAGAACCAGTGTCGGAACGAGGCTGAATGCTTTGGACAATCAAGAATCCCAAAATGAAAAATTTGTATTGGATACCACGACAACGCTTTCTGAAACTCAAGATCTCGATTATGCCGATGCGATCAGCAAGTTTCAATTGCAATCTATAGCTTTGCAAGCCGGACAACAGGCTTTTGCCCAAGTCAATAAATTATCGTTGTTTAATTATCTCTAAATATGAAGGCTAAGAGTGAAAGGAGAAAAAATCGCTTTTCACTCTTGGCTATTTTCTACTCGTCGAATAGCCAGTTTAGGATTGCGGGTAAATGACTTTAGGCTGAAAATTGGCCGCCGGGTATTTAGCGTCAAATTCGATTTCCTTTTCGGCGGTTTTTTGGGCTGGACATTTAGTTGAAGGTTTGACGGAGTCTTTATCGAGATAGATGACTTTAGGTTGAAAATTTGCCGCCGGGTATTGGGCATCGCTTCCGGCTGAAGCCGTTAATGACGCCAACGCAATAACAGCGGTCGTCAATCCTAAGATAATTGTTTTTTTCATATGATTTAACCTGGGTAGTTTGTGCAGTAAGCCCGGCAGAAGTAACTCTAACAAGGCTTGACGATTCAAGAGTATCGGGTATTTTGGCCGAGGCTGCAACTGTTTTTCGAGCCGGAAAGTGATCACAAAAGTTGCTTTATTTCGGGATGATTTTTCAGTAATAGCTGCCTGAATGATTCAATAGCCAGCTCATTGCCGCGCTCACTTCGGGGGATAGGTACGACGATTTCGCTAACGACCTGCATCGGCGCTGCCGATAAAAATATCAGTCGATCAGCCAAGGCGATGGCCTCGCGCAGATCATGAGTGACAAATAAAATCGTATGCGGACGTTGTTGCCATAGATTCAGCAACAGCTCCCTGACTTGCCTGGCGGTCGGCGCATCCAGCGACACAAACGGCTCATCCATCAGCAACACCTCGGGATCAATAGCAAATGCCCTGATGATCGCGACCCGGCGACTCATGCCCAGTGACAGATGTTCTGGATAACTATGCTGCGCTGCGGTTAATTGCATCGCCTCAAGCATCACATCAATCACATCGGGAGCTTGATGCTTATCCACTGCCAGCTCAATATTTTCCCTGACCGTACGCCAAGGCAACAGGCGCGGATTCTGGAAAACGTAACCGATCTTGGGGGAGGTGTGTTGCTGGCCCACTAGAATATCGCCTTCGTAATCATTATCCAGGCCGGCAATAATATTTAACAGCGTGGTTTTGCCGCAGCCGGACGGGCCGACCAGACAAATAAATTCCTCCGAAGTTAGCGACAGTTTAAGGTCGACGATACTGGGATCGGCCGCCGCCTGATAGGTTTTGTTGTCGATTTGGATTTGGATGTCGGTCATTTGCGCCACCGTAGGGCTTTTTTGTCCAGAGGTTTTAAAATCAGCAGTTCTATCAGCTGAATGACCGCAACAAAAGCGATGGTATAAGCCAGTATGCCGGCGACATCGAACAGTTGAAAGAACAAATGCAATTGATAGCCCATGCCGTTGCTGCGGCCTAATAACTCGACCACCAGAATGATTTTCCAGATCAAGGCCAGACCGGAACGGGTTGCGCCCATCACAAACGGATGCAGTTGCGGCCAGATAACGTGAGTCAGGGTTTTACGTTTGCCGAAACGGTAACAGCGCGCCATGTCCAGTAAGTCCTGATCCAGCATGCGTGTGCCTTCCCGGATCGTAACAATGACATTGGGCAGTTTGTTGATCACCACCGCGAGTATCGCCGCCGATTCAATCAGGCCGAACCAGACATAGCACAAGATAATGGTGACCAGAGCCGGGACATTTAAGAAGATTACCAGCCAGTTGTCGAAGAACGCATCGAGTTTTTTACTGCGCCCCAGTACGATACCGATAGCGCAACCGAGCAACATCGCAATCGCAAAACTGATCACCAGTCGCAGCAGGGTGACGCCCAAGTGAAAAGGCAGCTGTCCCGATACGCAGGCTTGCCAGAAAACCTTGGCGACTGCTTCGGGCGTCGGCAAGGTGTTGCTGTCTAAATAAACAGCCAAACCCTGCCAGATGACTAAAAAAGCCAGTAATGACAGGGTCGGTAAAAGATTTTTAAGGCTAATCAAACCGAATCCTTTATTTAATGGACCAGAAAGTACCGGGTTGCAGGTGCTCTGATTTCCCGGTTAACTGATTGTTACTTAGCTGACGGAGCATCGTATAAATGCGCTCTGCAGCCAGCTGTTCCGGTTTGCCCCAATGCTCAATGTTGCCTTCACAATAACGCTGGCGCAGTTTGGTCTGGGTGGGCAAATCATCCGCCTGGGTTAACGGGATAATTTTTTTCCAGACGGCATCAGCCGTACACAGCTGATTTTTAGCATGCTTGCTGGCGTTAAAAAAATGGTTGACCGCCTGTTTGTGTTCATTGGCCCAACTTTGCTTGAACACATAACCCAGGCTAGGGACATCTTCCATAATGCCTAAGCCTTCTAAAATCCCTTTGCCGTCAATAAGCTGACGATACTGCTGGGCTTCAAGTCTGGCCGCAAAATGCCAATAGGTGAGCACCGCATCCACGCGGTTGTGCTTGATTTGCTCGGTGATCAGCGGCGGTGCACCGAAGACTTTTTCCACCGAAGCATTCAGATCGAATTGTTCTTGCCCGGCCAAGGCCTGTAGCAAGAGCCAGTTTTTGTCCAGTTCGCCTCCGGCAATTCCCAGCCGTTTATCTTGGAGATCTTTTATCGAATGGATAGGGCTGTTTTCCGGTACAACCAAGGCACCCGAGGTATTCGAATAAGGGTAAAAGGTAAAATCGGAACCGGTAGCGCGCAGCCTGGAAACCCAAATCCAGTCCGACACAATCATATCGACAGCGCCGGATTGCAACGCAATCTTGCCCGCTTCCGCATTGGCTAAATGCTGTATTTTCAATTGAAAGTCAGCGGCTTGGGGATTATCCTGTAAAGCCGCCAATTCCCAAGCGGCCGTGCCGGAAGCCTGAACGCCGATGCGAATGACGGTTTTTTCCGCAGCATAACTGTTGCCTGAGGCAAGCAGGCACAGGCTGATAAAAAAGGCGTTAAATTTCATAGAAACTATCTCAATGACTAAGGAGAAAGTTGTCTATTCTATCTGGACGAAGAACTTGGTGCGAGGATGATTGCAATTACCTATGTTGCCGCATTTCACTTTTGGGGCTGCGAATACCCGCGGGATACAAGTAAATTTGCACAATAGGCCTGCCGATTAGAGGTTGATCTGTCAGCATTTTTCCGGTATCGAACCTTTTGGGTTTTAAGCGTTCCGGATCAGTTTGCGTGCTCAATTCTCCGTATGAGCCATTGATCGATTCGTTGCAAAATTTCTTTTCGGCGTTTGGGTTCTGAAAAAAGCTGTTCGTGGTGGCTGGCTCCGGATAATGCCATGACTTCATTATCGGCGTGTTTTCCAAGCGTCACGGCGGCAAATTCAATATTACCCCAGGCTGCGGTAATCGGATCGTGTTCGGAGTAAATGAGCAGATAAGGGAGATCGAACCCGTCCATTTTACTTCTAAACTGGATAATCTCTTTTTGCACGCCTTGAACGTAGCGCAATATCGAGCGGTGCATAATGTACTTGTCGCTCTGATGACGGATTTTTTCTTCCTCCCAGTCGCTTAAATAATCCGCTACCCAGTCGGGGCTGCTAGGGGAAAACAGATTGCGCATACCCGGCAGGGACAAAAACTCGATCAGACCGTTCTGTAAGGGGACTGCCAGTAATGCCAGAAATTGGTTTAACAACATCAAGGGAAACGCTTCGTCGTGTGGGTTGAGAAAATGCTCTTGAGTATGAAAAGTAAAGCGAATCAATGGGTTTTGAAACCAGCCACGCCAACCGGGTACTTTGGTTCCGGAAAATGCCGGGCCGGTGAAAATGATGCCTTTGATTTGACGCGCTGCTGTATCGTTTTTTGCGTCGAGTAAATAAGAGGCGCTTACCAGAGAACCCAGGCTGTGTGACAGAATAAAGAGGGGGAGTTTGCCGCCATCGGGCCGATTACAGTGTTCGGTTAAATAAATCAGCGCATTCCGGATATCGCTGCGCATCGTATCCAGATTCCTAACTTGGGATTGTTCAAGATAGGCGCTGCTGACATCGTACTCGGGTGCACTTGACGCGATGCTATGATGTGCCTTTAAAAATACTTCATTACTCAGGCCGTGAGCGGTCATATCGATACCGGCAACCCGATAGCGCTCGGCAAAGTGCCGGGCGATATCTTCGTAACGGCCGGAATGTTCGTTCATGCCGTGCACAATAAGCAGGCAAGCATCAGCAAATTGTTGTTGCGAAGGCTCAAGAACTTGAAGATGACGTCGGGATTTTCCGTCTTCAGTCGGCAGGAAAATCGATTCACCCCAGATCGGATAAGCTTGGGTTGCAATTTGCGCGCATGAGCAACTACTGCTGGTCATCAGAACGATTAAACAGCACGGAAGGATTGGTTTTCTTAATGATATTTTCATTATTTGTGACGATTCAGCGCGAAGCGCAAAAACTTTTTCCTGCAGGAGAGGGCAGGGCGAGGGCGTTAAAATAAGTCATTTCCTCTATTTAATACCCGAACGAAAATCTTGAATGCCTTGTCGCGCTTAGATGATCCGGTGGGCAATGCTTTTCTGCCCACCGTTCTTATCCAAACCTCGTCCCGTGTGGGACTGTTTTAAAGTGTTGTGGTGCGCAGTGCGTACCCTTTGTCATAGCAATGGCGGCTGAATCAATCAGTTTCTTGCTCATCCTGCACCATTGATTATCATAGCCAATCCGGCCATTATGATAAGACCTAGAATCACAACCACGGCAATTTTGCCCTGCTCTTCTTCGCGTTGCCCGCGGTGTTTGTTTGATTTTTTCATTAATGCACCAATTTATAATTATTATAATAGACACTTTTTCAGCCGATCCCTCAAGCGGGACGGGGCATTTGCCCCATAATCGCCAACTTAAGGTTAAGTATATTAAATCACGCTGGCACTCAACTCCAATTTATCTGATAGTTTCAGCCAGCTTGCAGCCTCGGATGGCAGTGTCTGCAATGCTCGACGACGTGGGCGCTCCATAAGCACCTTAAAACACTCCGACTGGTTAGGATGGTTATAACCGCGATCAGCCATACCACATCGCCTCAGGCTTTCGCCTTGGTCGGCACCGGTCGCATGGACTTCATGAAGCGTCATGCTCACCAAAGCTAACGCCAAATGCAGACGAAAATCGGTACCTTTAGCCCCAGGCCCTTGTATAAATGAGCCGTAAACCACTGAAATCCGTTGCGATGAGGAAGGTATTTTTACGGTGGAGAGCAACTTTGTTAGCCGTGCTTTTAACCAAGACTCACACGCTTTTAAACGCTTATGAGTCGCAGTATCCGTAATCCGTTCGTCCTGGAGTGTGAACACTCCCGCTGTTTCTCGAAGAGCATTGTCTAACCCGCAGTAAAGCATAACGACTTGTAATAATTGGGCAGGTGTTTTAATCTTTCGACTTCGCGTAAACGCTTATGAATTCATAAGCCATTTCGTGATAATCGGCGGGTAATTCTTTCAGGAATTCTTCAAACTCAATGTCTTGTGATTTAGCTGGGACTGGCATGTTTCATTACAAAATCACCAATATGCGCCTACTTATTCATTTTTAAAGATGTTTTTTTTAAGTTGGCGCTTATGGGTATGCTGCCCCATCCGACTTCAGAGAGGCTAATAACTGATTGCTCAGGCTTGAAGAGTTGTTGCAAAACCAGAATCACTTAAATTCCATCTAGCTTCACTTAGAAAAAGCAATGATGACATGATTTCACTCATGCTTGTCGACTGAATTAATGAGGTGCCGGATGCTCGATAAAACTCTAGCTATCATACTGGCCGGCGGTATGGGTTTGCGGCTTTATCCATTGACTGCCGATCGAGCCAAACCGACTGTGCCATTCGGCGGCAATTACCGGATCATCGATTTCACACTGACAAACTGTTTACACTCCGGATTGCGACGTGTGTTGGTGCTGACTCAATACAAGTCTCACTCACTGCAAAACATTTGCGCGATGGCTGGGCCATCTTCAACCCGGAAATTTCCGACTTCTCAAGTCCAGGTGGATGAAAATGCCGTAGTCGAAGACTCGATCTTATATGACAGGGCGCATGTCGCAGCCAGCGCGCACTTGAAACGCTGCATCGTCGACAAAAACGTACAGATTCCGCCCGGCGAACAGATCGGGTTTGACTCCGCCGCCGATGCGGTCCGCTCCACTGTCCCGGAATCCGGCATCACCATCGTTCTGAAGGGATACCGCTTTCTGACTAATATTTCGCACAGCCCTGAATAGTAATAGGGGGCGATTCTGATATGCCAACAAAAAAATATACTGTTAAATTAACGTGTTATTGCTTTTTAAGGACGGCTTCTCATTACCACCAGTATAGCCGCGGCCCGAATCAAATCGGATGGCGGTAGTTGCTTTTGCCCAGTCCTATCCTTAAGGTAATGCCAAAATAAAAGCGCGTGCTTCAGGCTGATTTTTTTTTAAGCCGGCAAAAGTATCCCGTACTTTTACCCCGATTAACTCCGTGTGCCTCCGCTTATTTTTCGTTTTCTGACGTAATCACGAATATCCCGCTCGTTTATGGCTTCTCATGTCAATGCTTTCCAAGCCACTACAGTAAAATTTATGCCTTGATCGCGTAAAATATTCACGTATTTTTTTCATGACGGACAAAACTTTACTGGCATCTTGGCTCTATGTTTTGAAAGTTGTTATGACGGAGTCATAAAGATATTCAAAGGTTTTAAAGTGCTTTATATGGGTCGAATCGCGTTTAGTACTTTTCCACAATTCCTCAATCGGATTATGGTCAGGAGAAAATGCGGGCCGCCTTTTTAGGTTTAATCATACAAGTCGTAATCCATCTTGAATCTGTTACCTTGCGTCTGTTTTTAAGTTACTACATTAGGCTCAGTCCTGCCGGTGCGTTTTTTAATTTCACAAAACTGCTCGGCAAGGTTGATTAACTCTGCCAGAGCCACTTGGGCATCCTGATCATGTTTGGAGGCGTCCGCTTCAAAGCGTTCCAAATAGATTCTTAAGGTTGCGCCGACTGTTCCGGTTCCCGATAAACGAAAAATAATGCGCGAACCGTTTTCAAAACCGATGCGTATGCCTTGATTGCGGCTGATGCTGCCGTCTATAGGATCTTCATAGCTGAATTCATCGGCATATTTAATGATATATTCACCAAATATTTGTCCCGGCAATGTGGCTAACTGATTTCTCAGGTGCTCAACAATGCCGTTAGCACTATCCATTTCTACAGCTTCATAGTCGTGTCTACAATAAATGTCCCTGCCGAATTTTTGCCAGTGTTCATTGACAATGTCGGCAACAGACTGGCGTTTTATGGCGATTAGATTTAGCCAGAATAACACCGCCCATAAACCGTCTTTTTCGCGTACATGATCCGAACCGGTGCCAAAACTTTCTTCGCCGCACAGGGTGATTTTTCCCGCGTCCAGAAGATTGCCGAAAAATTTCCAGCCGGTCGGCGTTTCGTAGCAGGGGATGTTGTAACAGGCGGCGACGCGGTCAACCGCCTGGCTGGTGGGCATGGATCTAGCCACGCCGCGTAATCCTTGGGCATAGGCCGGAATCAGATGCGCGTTAGCCGCCATAATGGCTAGGCTGTCGCTGGGCGTTACAAAAATATGACTGCCGGTAATCATGTTGCGGTCACCATCGCCGTCAGATGCAGCACCAAAAACCGGGGGGGCTGAACCGAACATGCGCTCGGCCAATTCCTGGGCATGAGCCAAATTGGGATCGGGGTGATGACCGCCAAAATCTTCCAGCGGTTCGGCATTAATGACCGAATCCGGTGTTGCGCCCAACATGTCCACTAGAATTCTTTTGGCGTAAGGGCCGGTAATGGCATGCATCGCATCGAAGAGCAGGGTGATATAGCCGGAGCCGATGCTTTGTTTGAGTAAATTGAAATCGAAAATAGACTGCATCAGCTCAGCATAATCGGTTACCGGATCGATGATAGTGATGTTAAGGTTGTCCATTTGCTGAGTACCGATGCGATCCAGGTCTATGTCTTCGATATGCGCTGTTTTATAGCTGTCGATAACCAGGCTGCGCTGATAAAACGCGCTGGTGTCTTTTTCCGGGGCAGGGCCGCCATTGCTGATATTGTATTTAATACCGAAATCTTCGTCAGGGCCGCCGGGATTGTGGCTGGCAGAAAGGATCAGGCCGCCGAATGCGTTATATTTTCTGATGATATGCGATGCGGCCGGAGTAGACAGCAGCCCGCCTTGACCTATAATAAGTTTGCCGAAACCGTTGGCTGCCGCCATTTTGATGATGATTTGTATGGCGGGTCTGTTAAAATACCGCCCGTCTCCGCCCAGTACCAACGTTTTTCCGGTAAAGCCATCTAGCGAGTCAAAAATTGCTTGAACAAAATTTTCCAGATATCCGGGTTGCTGAAATACTTTAACTTTTTTTCTGAGTCCGGAAGTTCCTGGATTTTGGTCGTTGTATGGATGCGTTGTGATAGTTTCTATTTGCATGTTAGATCCTCCTTTTCAATTAACCTGGTGGACTAAAGTACACCAAAATTCTTATCTAGTGTAGATCATTTATGTTACGAATTAATTTATTGCTGTGTTGCAGTGTTTTTTCTTTTGCTGTCATCGCAGGCGATGATGTCTGGCTTTTAGTCGATACGAAAGCGCTGACTATTGAGGTAAAAAAAGGCCGGCAAACGCTTGAAGTTATAAATGATATTGCCATTGGTCAAGGAGGTGCCGGGTTTAAAAACCATCGGGGCGATAACGTCACGCCTTTTGGAAATTACCAAATAGGCTGGGTTGGCAAACAAAGTTCCTTCCGGAAGTTTTTTGGTTTAACTTATCCGTCCACAGAGGATGCTCAAAAAGCCCTGGAACAGGGTGTTATTGATCGGGTAGCTTACAATAGTATTATGATTGCTCATCGGTATCATCAAGTGCCGCCGCAAAACACGGCTTTAGGTGGACGAATCGGCATTCATGGCTTGGGTCGAGCGGATGAGAAAATTCATAAATCCATGAATTGGACTCATGGGTGTATTGCATTAACTAACGGGCAGATTGATCATTTAAGTCAATGGTTAGGCAAGGGAACGGTAGTGAAAATAAAATAAAAAAATTGCCGTTATTGAGTTGGCATTGTAACGGTATTTTAAATTAAGAAACAATGGCTTGTATTTTTCTGTGTTGTAGGGGGGATTATTATTTGAGTTTTCTTAAAATAAAACTGGAAAATAGTTTAAAAACAGTTCAGAATTTGAACTTGATGAGTTTTTTTTTGTGTAATAACTTTTAGAAGGGAAATAAAAATGAAAAAAGTAATAAAATTATCAATGATTGCTCTGGTTGCTAGCTTGGCTGTTGGTTGTGCAAGTACTTCCGATGTCGAAAACTTGCAATCACAAGTTGATGGCTTGAAAACTTCTGTTGCACAAGCATCTGCTGATGCAGCTAGCGCAAAAAGCGCTGCTGACTCTGCTTCTTCACAAGCTGCTGCTGCTGAAGCTGCTGCTAATCGTGCAGCCCAGTATGCTCAAGATACAAACAGCAAGCTGGACAGCATGTTCAAAAAATCAATGATGAAATAAATCATCGCTGATTTAAAAATAAAAAGCCCGGTGGAATTTTCCACCGGGCTTTTTTTTTGAGTATATGATTCAGTTATGATGTTTTGAATTCAAGCAATGCTTACACATGATAGAATAAAAACTTTTTCTAAATTTGCCACATTTCATGCGTCTCATTAGAGGATTACCCCATTTAAAACCGTTAAAATCGGGCTGTGTACTGACGATTGGAAATTTTGACGGTCTGCATTTAGGGCATAGAGCGGTAATAAACAAGCTGGCTGAGCGAGGCGAAGCATTAGCTTTGCCTGTTGTTGTTATGACTTTTGAACCGCAGCCGCTGGAGTATTTTCTGGGAGAAAATGCGCCGTCACGGTTAATGTGCTTGCGGGAAAAAGTGCTCGGATTTTCCAAATTACCCGTTGATGATTTATTGATATTGCGATTCAATCAAAATTTTGCTGACTGTGATGCCGAGCGCTTTATTGAGGACATTTTAGTGAAAAAACTGAATGTAAAGCATCTGGTGGTTGGGGATGATTTTCATTTTGGTAAGACCCGGCGCGGCAATTTCGCGATGCTCAAGGAGAAGGGCAAGATATTCGATTTTGAGGTTGAAGATACCGGATCTTTTCAAGTAACCGGGCTTCGAGTAAGCAGTACGTTAATCAGGGATGCGTTGGGCGATGGCGATTTAGCCCTGGCTGAAAAAATGCTGGGTTGCTGTTATTCTGTTTGCGGGCGTGTGGCACATGGTGACAAGCGCGGCAGAACTATCGGCTATCCTACTGCTAATATACAGATGTTTAGAAAAAATACGCCTGTCAATGGGGTGTTTGCCGTTACCATGACCGGTATTGATGGCGGTGAATTTGAAGGTGTTGCGAATGTAGGTACCCGGCCGACATTTGACGGTGGTTCAAAGGTTATACTGGAAGCGCATTTATTCAATTTTAATAAGGAAATTTATGGCCGCTATGTGGAAGTGCATTTCAAACAAAAAATCAGGGATGAAATGCGTTTTCAGTCGCTGGATGAGCTTAAAGTTCAGATTATAAAAGATGTGGCTAAGGCCAAAAAGATTTTTGCCGAGATTAATTGTTATGACGATGGATTATAAAAAAACACTGAATTTACCCAATACTGCGTTTCCGATGAAAGGCAATCTGGCTCAACGTGAGCCTGAACGTTTGAAAAAATGGAACGAAGTGGACCTGTATAACAAGATCAGGCAGGAATTTGCCGGCAGACCTAAGTTTGTTCTGCATGACGGACCTCCCTATGCTAATGGCGAAATTCATATCGGCCATGCGGTTAACAAGGTGTTAAAGGACATCATCGTTAAATCGAAATCGTTAAGCGGTTTCGATGCACCTTATGTGCCTGGTTGGGATTGTCACGGTTTGCCGATTGAATTGCAGGTAGAGAAGAAAATCGGCAAAGCGGGGGTTAAGGTTTCTGCTGCCGTGTTCCGCAAAGCCTGCCGCGAATATGCGGGAAAACAGGTTAACATACAAAAAGAGGCTTTTATCCGGCTGGGTATTTTAGGCGATTGGGAACATCCGTATTTAACCATGGATTTTACCTTTGAAGCCGACATCGTGCGCTCGTTGGGCAAAATCAGCCAAAAAGGTCACATAGTAAAAGGCGCCAAGCCTGTGCACTGGTGTACCGATTGCGGCTCAGCACTGGCTGAAGCGGAAGTCGAGTATGAAGATAAACATTCGCCTGCGGTCGATGTGCGTTTTCAGGTTGTCGATGAAACCGGATTCTTGAGTCGGTGTCATCATGTACCTGAGCATGAAGGTTTTGGGCCGTTATCGGTGGTCATCTGGACGACCACACCGTGGACCTTGCCCGCCAATCAAGGCGTCGCATTAAATCCCGGGCTGGAATACTCAGTCGTGCAATATGAAAAAGACGGCAACAAAGAGCGCTTGGTCGTCGCAGAAGCCCTGCTTAAGGATGCGATGTTGCGGTACGACATCGAAAATTACCATGTCATTGCCTACTGCAAAGGCTCTGAACTGGAGCATCAATTATTGCAACATCCTTTTTATGACCGGCAAGTGCCGATCATTCTGGGCGATCATGTCACCACCGAAGCCGGTACCGGCGCGGTGCATACCGCGCCCGGACACGGCCAGGACGATTATATCGTCGGCTTGAAATACGGTTTGCCGGTTGATAATCCGGTCGGCAATGACGGCGTTTTTCTGCCGAACACCGAAATCTTTGCCGGCGAGCATGTATTCAACGCTAATGCTCATGTCTTGGAAGTGCTAGAGGAAAAAGGCAAACTGCTGCATCACGTCGCGATACTGCACAGCTATCCGCATTGCTGGCGGCATAAAACCCCGATTATTTTTCGGGCTACGCCGCAGTGGTTTATCTCGATGAATAAAAACAAGCTGCGCGAGCAGGCGCTGGATGAAGTCAAGCGCGTCGCCTGGATTCCCGAATGGGGTCAGGCGCGCATCGAAAGCATGATCGAAGGCCGGCCTGACTGGTGTATTTCCCGTCAGCGCACCTGGGGCGTGCCGATCACGTTTTTTGTCCATAAAGAAAGCGGCGAATTGCATCCGCGCACGGCCGAATTGGTTGAGCAGGTGGCCCAGCGCATCGAACAACAAGGCATAGAAGCCTGGTTTGAACTGGAAGCGGCTGAATTGTTGGGCGATGAAGCCGAACATTACGAAAAAATGTCCGATACCTTGGATGTCTGGTTCGACTCCGGCGTGACTCACGCCTGCGTGTTGGAAAAGCGCGAGCAGCTGAGCTTTCCGGCCGATTTGTATCTGGAAGGCTCAGATCAGCATCGCGGTTGGTTTCAGTCATCATTACTGACTTCGGTTGCGATGAACGAGGTTGCGCCCTACAAGGCCGTGTTGACGCATGGATTTACCGTCGATGCTGAAGGTAAAAAGATGTCAAAATCGAAGGGCAATGTGGTCGCGCCGCAATCGGTGATGAAGAATTTGGGTGCCGATGTGTTGCGTTTATGGGTTGCAGCGACCGATTATCGCGGTGAGATGACCGTATCGGATGAAATTCTTAATCGCACCTCAGATGGTTACAGGCGCCTCCGGAATACCGCGCGCTTTTTGCTGTCCAATCTGGACGATTTCGACCCGGCGCAACATTTGGTCGAAGATAAAGATTTGCTGGCATTGGATCGCTGGGTGGTGGATAGGGCATACACGTTGCAGGAAGAAGTCAAGACGGCCTACGATACCTATCAATTTCAGCATATTTATCAGAAAGTGCATCATTTTTGCGTGATTGATCTGGGTGGGTTTTATCTGGATATCATTAAGGATAGGCAATACACCGCAAAAGCCGACGGTTTGGCGCGGCGTTCGGCGCAAACGGCTATGTATCATGTGCTTGAAGCCCTGACGCGCTGGCTGGCGCCGATCATCAGCTATACCGCTGATGAACTCTGGCAATATTTGCCGGGTGAGCGTAGCGAGTCGGTGTTTTTGGAAACCTGGTATCAGGGCTTGGTCAAGCTGGACGATGATGCCGTTTTGAATCGCGAATGCTGGCAAAAAATTATGGCCGTTCGAGCCGCTGTCGGCAAGGAGCTGGAAAAGAGTCGAGCCAAAGGCGATATAGGTTCATCACTGAATGCGGAACTCGAACTGTATTGTAATGCCGAGTATTTTGAGGTTTTAAATCAATTAGCGAGTGAACTGCATTTTATCTTTATTGTGTCCAATGTCTCGCTTATGGCAGAGCACGATGCCCCGGCAGAAGCCATTCAGACAGAAATTGACGGTATTCAATTAAACGTTGTCGTTTCCGAACATGAAAAATGTGTGCGTTGCTGGCATCAGCAAGCTGACGTGGGCATAGCAGCAGAATACCCCGAGCTGTGCGGTCGTTGCGTGGAAAACGTAGCGGGTGATGGCGAAATCCGACACTATGCGTGATGTCGTTATGGTGAAATGGTTATGGCTGTCATTGCTGGCGGTAATTCTGGATCAAGGCAGCAAGCTTGCGATAGCGAGTTCTATGCAGCTTTATGAGTCGATTCAGATTATGCCGTTTTTTAAGCTGACGTATGTACACAACACCGGTGCGGCTTTCAGTTTCCTAAGCGAGGCCGGGGGCTGGCAACGCTGGTTTTTTGCCGGATTGGCTTTGGCGATTAGCGTGGTCATAGCGGTTTGGCTGACCCGGTTGAAAAAACACGAGACCTTGCTGGCAGTGGCTTTAGCGCTGGTTTTGGGTGGTGCTGTCGGCAATTTGATTGATCGGCTGGCTTATGGTTATGTGATCGACTTTCTTGATGTGTATTACGATGCCTGGCACTGGCCTGCTTTTAATATCGCAGATTCTGCAATTACCTTGGGAGTGATTTTAATGCTGGCGGAATCGTTCGGATTGGTGCAAGCTAAAAAAATCATTTGATCCACGAAAAACACAAAAAGCACGAAATTTTTCAAAAGAGATAACAATTTGTGGCTCGTCATCCAAAGGGTGAATGACTAAATCACCACAACATATTTATTTTTTTCGTGTCTTTCGTGCTTTTCGTGGACAGATGTTGTTGGTTAATAGACGTTAATCAGTCTAATCGGGGGTTCATTTTTTTCCGGTTACTTTAATAACCCTAAAAGTTTTTGCCAGTCAAACGATGCGCCCGGATCGTTTTTTCGTCCAGGCGCAATATCACTATGCCCGATAATGCGTTGTTTCGATAGCTTGGGATAAGCTTCAAGCAAGGTTTTGATCACTGCGACGAGTTGCCGGTATTGCTGATCGGTATATTCGACAAATTCGGCGCCTTCAAGTTCTATGCCAATAGAAAAATCATTGCACCGTTCCCGACCCTCAAATGTCGAATTGCCGGCATGCCAAGCGCGCTTATCAAATGGCACGTACTGTACACAACTTCCATCGCGCTTAATCAGTAAATGTGCCGATACAGTCAATTGATAAACGTCCTTAAAATAGGGGTGTTGGTCAGGATTAAGCTGATTGCAAAACAGCTGGTCTATATAATGATTGCCAAATTCGCCGGGCGGAAGACTGATGCAGTGGATAACCAATAATGAAATATCCTCCGGGTTGGGGCGGTCATCAACGTTGGGTGAAGGGATTCGGCTAATGTCAGTTAACCAGTGTTGGTGTATTTTCATGGGCTAGACAAAGAAGTAAAAAACGGAAACAAAGCACAGTATTTAGGCTGGATACGCCTATTATTAGTCAAAATACTATGGGAGTACTAGGCTATGATTAATTTATCTTGAAGTGACAACGGATATATTACTATAGGGTAACCGGCAGCAACTAAATTCAGGTTTGGATAAAGTGAAAAAGACGACGATATTAAGCAAAGTTACGTTGATTTTTTTCAGTATTTTGAGCAAGCAGTCGACGATTGCTGTATGCGTATCGAGCTTGAATTCGGCTTGCAGTTAGGTAAAAATCGCGAAAAAACGAACAAAGAGCAGTATATAAAATTGCTGGATTATCTTCGTTCAGTTCGTAGAGACACCCATTCACGACAGGATCCGAAAAGCAATGGGGCAAGCTGATCTGGAAAGATACCGAAAATATGCTGTTTTTTGGAAAAAAAGGAGTAAAAATATTTGAAATTCAAATGGATGAGTTGGCAAAAAAACTGCGCCACGGGCAAGCGGCTATTGTTATATTTGATCAAAGAACGATCACCAAACGAGTGCTTTCAGAATTAATGGACTTATGACAGAACAATTGAACAGGGCAGAAATAGTATCCTTCCTCGAAGAAGACATCGGTTCCGGCGATATAACCGCCGCCATTATTCCTGAAACCATGACGGCAGAAGCTGAAGTGATTACCCGGGAAGACATGGTGCTTTGCGGTCAGGCTTGGTTTGATGCGGTATTTAAATCTTTGGATGCTGGCGTTTATATCAATTGGTTAGCTGCTGAAGGCGAAGCGGTCGGCAAGGATACGGTTTTATGTAAACTCAATGGTTCAGCTAGAGGATTGCTGACCGGTGAGCGTACCGCGCTGAATTTGCTGCAAACCTTGTCGGCAACAGCCACGGTTGCCAGGCAATATGCCAATGCGGTTTCCGGTACAGGCTGTAAAGTGCTGGATACCCGAAAAACCATTCCGGGCCTCAGAAATGCGCAAAAATATGCGGTAGCCTGTGGCGGTTGTTATAACCATCGGATCGGCTTGTATGACGGGGTTTTGATCAAGGAAAATCATATCATAGCGGCAGGTTCGATTGCTCAGGCAATCCGGTCGGCGCGTGAGTTGACGTCGGTTCCTGTGGAAGTAGAGGTCGAATCGATGCAGGAATTTCTGGAAGCAAGCGCAGCAAAGCCTGACCGGATCATGCTCGACAATTTCAGCCTTGAAATGTTGGCCGAGGCTGTGAAATTAAACTCCGGAGCCATAGAGCTTGAGGCTTCCGGCAATATCAGCCTGGACAATATCAGGGCAATTGCCGAGACCGGCGTCGATTTTATTTCGATCGGCGCATTAACCAAACATGTCCGGGCGGTCGATTTATCGATGCGTATTAAACTGGTGCATTAACATGATTGAACATGCGGAAACATTGCTTAAACAGATCAGTCACGGTGTTTATGTGATCGGTGTCGGCATCAACTCCTCTTTATCCTTCTGTTGTTTCAATGACCTCAGATGTTCCTTGTCATACTGGAAGTTTGCCTCGTTACGTTTTCCCTTCACTTTGTCGGCAACGTTTCTAGGCGTAGGCTTTTTTTAAACACCCGCTTGAAGGTGTCAAGGCTAGCCTTTTTGCCTGTTTCCTCCTGCAAACGCGCAGTCGCAGTCTTAGCTTGATGCGGATTTTCGTCAATATAGCCCAGAAAAATGACTTGTTCTTTGTCTGTAAAGGGTGCTGACCTGCCACTTCGTGGGCAATCGTAAAGGCCTATCAATCCTTCTGTTTCCCATTTGCCCAACCATGAGCTAACAGTCTCATGCTGGGTTTCAAACAACTCACTCAGACGAGCAATCACATAACCTCTATTGTTCAACAAGATAGCATGCGCCCGTTGTCTTGCTCGAAATAAGGGGTGATTGCGATAGGCTTTAGTCAAGGTTATTTCTTCTTCCGGGCTCAGTTTGACGATGAATTTCAGTTGAACGCCTTATTTTTGTCTGTTATTGCAGTTTCTGACAGTTTGACACGATAATTTAGTGCCGAATCAGGGCAAGCGCATATAAATTTCAGGCCAAGAAAATCACACTTTCCCTTCAGCTCCACTGATAACGGCACAGATAGTCAAAACAATAATATCGAGCAACTTATGGCGTTTATGTCTCTCTACTCGTGGATCTTCGAGCGATGAAAAAGGCTTCTTGTAAACTTAATGGCATGAAAACTTCTCACGAAAATTGGATAGTATCACTGATTTTTAAATTAACTGATGTTACGCAGGAAAACCAAAAATCACTAACTTACGAAGCAAGAAATGACTATAAGTTATTGATAGTTCGTAGTCGGTGCGTAACATCAGTTAAATTAATTTATATGCGCTTGCTCTCACTTCTGAACAGGGCAATCGCGCTTAAATTTTAACCATTAAAAATCAATATGATATAATTTTCTGTTTCGTTATTTTATGCATTAAATAACGAAATTTGAAAGAACCACATTTCTAACCACCTAATTAACCAATGATTATAAAAGTCAAGTTGATTTAAGCGTGATTGCCCTGCACTTCTGAATAACTTTTGCGCTGCTACTTAAAATAAAGTGTATAATGACAGTTATAGTTATAGTTATAGTTATAGTTATAGCGATAGCTGAAAAGATGAAAAGATGAAGTCTGTCTTAGTTCACTATCAATTTATATATGACGATGTAATTTCACACACTGGCTCTTTCCTTAGAAATCAAAAAACCAGTAACTAACTTTCAATCTAGGAGAAAGCAATGCTTTCAACCGAAAGTGCAACTTCCGTTGCAGGCTGCGGCTCTACTACTTTTTTAAATCCGGCGTTACCAAGGTCTACAGGAACCAGGAGACTGCTGATTAGACTAGGGGCGATAGTGCTCATTACGTTCTCCATGGCAGTGGTCTTTGGGCTTCGTTGGAGTAATTTTACCTACTACTGGTATCAACCCCTGGCGAATGCCTATTCGATTGCAATAGCAGGTTTTATCTTTTCGCGCTTCGTACTTTCGCTCTTTTACAAGCCTCCCAAGGATATCGGTATGACGCCAACGGTGAGCATCATCATCACCGCATTCAACGAAGAAGATGCTATCTATCGAACTGTTGAATGTTGCTATGCCGTCGACTATCCGGAACAGCTTTTTAATGTCATCGTCGTTGATGATGGTTCAAGCGATGGAACCGTAGCGGAAGTGAAAAGAGCCCAAGAACGATGGCCTGAATTGGTACTGGTACCTTTCGAGCGTAACAAGGGTAAACGCGAAGCGATGGCCGCTGGCGCCCATTTAGCTAAAAACGAAATTCTTGTCTACGTCGATTCGGACAGCTTTTTAAGGCGCGACGGTGTCCGCAAGATCGTCCAAGGATTTTATGATCCCAGGGTTGCTGCTGTTGCGGGGCATACGGAGGTTGCCAACGTGACAAAAAATGGCCTCACCAAAATGCAACAAGCTCGATATTACGTGGCATTCCGAGTGTTCAAGGCGGCTGAGAGCGTGTTTGGCGCGGTAACCTGCTGTCCAGGCTGCTTTTCCGCTTATCGACGTAGTTGCGTGATGGAAGTGCTAGATCCTTGGCTAAATCAGCACTTTCTCGGCGTCCAGGCCACGTTTGGCGACGACCGAAGTCTGACCAACTATCTGTTGCGAAAATATCGAGTCATCTACTCGGCCGATGCTGTGGCCACCACCATCGTACCTGAAGGGCACAAGCAATTTTTAAAGCAGCAGTTGCGTTGGAAAAAATCATGGTTTAGGGAAACTTTGATCGCTGGAACTTTCATGTGGAAAAAACCACCGCTTGCCTCAATCGCCTTTTACGCGCAACTGATGTTCCCGATCATAGCGCCGATCTTGATTCTGCGGATCTGTTTATGGCAGCCCTTCTCTCACGGCGACTTTTTATCACCAGCCATCTACTTGCTGGGATCGGTCATGATCGGGGTCATGTTTTCAGCTTACTACTTATTCTGGAAAGCCGATCGTTATTGGTTCTATGGTCTTTACTTTACGCTTTATTACTTAATCTTTCTGGTTTGGCAGATGCCTTATGCCATAGCCACTCAGCGAGATAATAGATGGGGAACTAGGTGACGATGATAGGCACATCTACCAAAAACTCACCACAATCACAACATGGCCGCCGCCGCAAAGCGCGACCTGAGCAAGATGATCGCCGTCGCAAAGCACGATCTCAGTATGTTCGTCACTGGCGCAATATTGTGGGATGGCTAGTCTTAATCTGTGTAGTCATAGCGGTTAAAGAGCTGCCAAGTTTTCTTGGCAGTGAATCGCCACCGCCGCCTGCTCCCGTGTCATCGACAGCAAAAGGCACGGAAAAAGAGGCTTTCATCGCTCTCGTTTTTGGCAGGGTCAGTGCAACTCGCGAATTGGCAATTTCGGCATCTTCGTTTGAGGCCCAGATAGCCGCCTTAAAACAGGCCGACTATTCTTCGGTGCGTCTCGAACAGGTCAATCGGTGGCGACAAACGGACACCGGCACCAACACAGCTTCGCTACCGGCCAAGCCTATATTGTTAACTTTCGATGAAGCGAATCGAGAAACAATGGAGGTTGCGGATAAAATACTGGCTGCACAAGGGATGACGGCTCTAGTATTTATCGATGTCAATCAGCTCGATCAAGGTAACATTCAATTAGTTTCCTGGCATCAGCTTGAGCAACTGGTCAAAAGCGGTCGCTGGGAAGTGGGCATCTCCGGTTGTCTAGGCGGTGATGATCAGGCCATCACTTCTCCCAAACTGCTGGCGCAAAAGTTTACACAGCAGCGCGAACTGCTTGAGAGCCGCCTTCAGGTTCCCGTAGTCACTGCAGACTGCTCACGCTCGTTGAATTCCAATTATGACGACGGCGAGGCTACCTGGACCCAAGCCTTGAACACCGCTGCCTTGCAGATAGGCTTCGTGACTGCACCGCTCGGCGCAAATTATCGAAATGATCCTGCATCCAGCTTCAAACGCATTCGGGTTTCAAAAGCCTGGGATCAAGCGGATCTTCTGTCTCAGATCAAGAGCCACACACCACGTCGAGTGTCTTTTGTCGATAAGTTCCAATCCGATCGCCCTGCCTCGGATTGGGTGGTAGATAGTGGTGAAATTGCGATTGAGAACGGTATCTTTCGCCTGTTCAACAAGGAGGGAGAACAGGGAGCGCTGATGACGCTCGGCGGTACCGAGAAGTGGCAAGATGCCGATGTTGAAGTTCAACTAAAGGGGAAACCCGATGGCCAGTTCTGGATCTTCTTGTCACGGAATGGCCAATCGTTTGTTCGACTGGGTGTAGCAGAAGATAAAGTCATGCTGCAGTCATCAGATGATAGTGGCACGATCAGTCAACTTGCGAGTCGCGATTCACCTTCAGGTGATCTCACGTTGAGGCTCCGGATTGTCGGCTCGCGTGCGATCGCTTATCTCAATGGGAAACCTTTGTTGACAAGGCCAAGTGATGTGTCGTCCACCGTCGATCATGGTGCATTCGCACTGGCGGTGTGGAATGATGCGGGAATCGAAGGCTCTGGCAAAGGCTCAGTCAATCTAACGCAAGTCAACGCAAGCCCTTTGTTTACGAAAGGCGGAATTGTCGCACCAACAACAGGATCGGTCGCATGGGCACAGCTGCGCCAACAATCGGAAGAGCTGTCTATAATCAGTCCAAGCTATTTCTCTTGGACAGGTGGCAAACCCCAGGCATCTCGGGTTCGCGATACCACTATGGAAATTTTCGCTCACCATCATCATCTAAAGCTCCTGCCAGCCCTATTCATTGACGAAGACACCCCGTTATCTGATACGTCGGCACTGACCGAGCAGGCATTAACGTGGGCATCGGATCCTGCTTATCAAGGTCTCAACGTCATTCTAAAAAGCTCAACGGTCAAGGATGAATGGCGGACGTTTCTGAGTGACCTTAACCACCGCATGAGCGAAATGGACAAGACACTGACGGTCACGCTACTGGGCAGCACAGAGCCGCGCATGCCAATAGCCGAGAATGATGGATTGTTGCTGGTTACCACCCATACGGATCTGTTATCAGCAGCGCCAAAATTGCTGTATCCGCTCAGTGCGGAGCCGTCACTATGAATTTATCGCTATTTAATGAGGCGATGGGCAGTCCACGAAATGGAAAAATTCGTATAGCAAGGGAGAGGAATCGCCTGTGTATGTCGAGACTACATGAGTGTCTGGCAGACGGCGCCAATTTCGCGGCGGCCAACAACCGGGCGAAAGCAAGCTACAACATATCGGCTACACTGGCCTGAGCGACCACAATTTCCTTCGGGTCATACCTCATCAATGTGAGTATGTGTAACTTCTCATTAGTTGCAGGTAACCATATTTATCAATGACTTATATCTTTGAAAATTCGCTAAAATTTTCTTTTTTTATTGCCTTCCAGCCAGGAATCAATGAGTTACGGTGACTTGGTATTAAAGGAGGCTTAAATTTTCAATTTTTATGCGCGGTAATCTATTGATTTATAATCTACCTGTGACTAATGAGAAGTTACGAGTATGTTGGTCACACTGATGATTACGCAATGATTCTTGCTTCTTGAGGCTCTTCATTAGCCGCAGGACAAATTTGAACAGGTTTCCATTGAGGCTCAAGTGTATTCACAAAATCAACAGGCTATGGGCGTAATGTCATGAATAAATATCGAAAAAGTAGAGATTACACAGCCTTTATAGGGTGGAGCGACAGTGCGGACCTGCGCGGAAAAATCGCCAGGGTATGGGTGACTGTTTCTCGGTTGTGCTGTGTAGGCATATTGGTTATAGCAGTATGTTCGGTAGTGTTTGTGAGTACCGGCGACTGGGGTGTGCGCTCAGCCATGGCACATCCGCCACTGCCCCTAGGTCTCGCCGTGACCGGGCCACAACAGGCAAAAGCGGGTGAGCCGCTTAGTGGCATTCATGTGCGACTCTCCAACCCGGGATTGGCTGTGCCGGATTCACGGCTACGTTTGTTCATCCATGATGAAGGCGATCGTGATCTGGGAGTAGACGACATCAAGATAGACGTTCAGGAAGGAAGCTCTTGGAAAGAGGTGCAGGTCGAGGTGATCGATGGCGGCGTTATGGGCGCGATTGGTGAACAGGGGAAAACTCATAAGGAGCGTCACCAACGCGGAGGTTTCGCCGTCGGTGAGAAAGTTAATAAGAACTGGCCACTGCGGGTGACAATCCGTTTACCTGGCCGCTATTCAATGGTCGTGACCGTTTCTCCTGATAACGGTGCGACGCACTTGGCCCAACCGGTAAGTTTAAGCATGAAAGTGTTATGAATACAATATTCATTAAAACGTTAAAAGCTGATCCCAAGCGGAGCGGAGTTCGTGCCATCTTATCTTCTATCAGCCTGATGCTGCTCATTTGGCTGTCGGCCGCGACCTTGACGCAGTCAGCTCAAGCGGCCACTGTGCACTGGCTCACGCTGGTGTCGTTGACCTTCGACGACGGTCGGAATCAATCTGCTGCACGTGACCTTCTGGCCAGGCATGGCATGCAAGGCACTTTTTACATCAACTCGGACAAGATCAACAGCGGAGGGACTTTTCTGACGAAGCCTGAATTGGACGCGTTATATGCTGATGGCAACGAGATAGCCGGACACAACATTGGACATGCCAATATGGCAACGCTGTCCGACACCGAACAGCAAGCCGCGATTTGCAATGATATGCAGAACCTCGTCGATTGGGGGTATTCGGTTCACTCGTTTGCCTATCCGTTCTCGTCCACCGGTCCGACTACACAGAGCATAGTGGCGGGAGGTTGTCCGGGTGTCGGCACCTATGAAAGTGCGCGCGCGGTTGGTGGTTTGGTGTCGGGGACACAATGTTCTGGCTGTCCTTGGGCCGAGACGGTTCCCCCGGCTAACCCCTATTATATTTCCACCAACAATTCAGTCATTTCGACAACGACGTTGGCGGATATGCAAAATTATGTGATACAGGCGGAAACCAACGGGGGCGGCTGGGTGCCCCTGGTTTTTCACAACATCTGCGATGGCTGTGGTACCCTGGCGGTGAGTCCAGCGACGCTGGATGCCTTTCTGACTTGGTTGGAAGCAAGGACGTCGCAGAGCACTTATGTCAGGACTGTGCATCAGGTGATGTCCGGCGACTATCCCGCTCCTCCTCCTCCTCCTCAGCTAGACCCCAACGAGCTGATTAACCCTTCTTTGGAGATCGACGCTGACGGGAATAATCAGGCGGATTGCTGGCAACGTACGGGCTACGGCAGCAACAGTGCCACCTGGACGCGCACCAACGACGCTCATAGCGGAAATTTTGGCGAACAGTTGAAAATCACCAGCTACACCAGCGGCGACCGTAAATTGTTGCCGACATTGGATGCCGGACAGTCTGCTGGCGGTTGCGCACCAACAGTAGCAGTGGGGGAGATTTACCAGCTTAGTGCTTGGTACAAGGCCACCGTTTCGGCGGCCGTGGTGTTGTACTATCGTGATGCGAACGGGGTGTGGCAGTATTGGATGGATGGCCCACAACTGCCGGCATCGGTCAGTTGGGCTCAGATGACCCACTATGTGAGCAGTGCGCCGGCGGGTACCCAGGCGATAAGTTTTGGCATCTCTTTGAACAAAATCGGTACTCTGACCACGGATGACTATTCCGTGGCGCAGGTTTTGGATAGTGCGCCGACTACCGATACCACCCCGCCTATTATATCGGGCTTCGCGCCCGCGGATGGGGCGACCGTAAGCGGCACCGTGTCGTTAAACGTATCGGCTACTGATGATGTAGGTCTGCAGAAGGTTGAGTTCCTGATCAATGGGACAGTTATAACGACCGACACAACCAGTCCGTACGCTGCCTCATGGGATTCGACATCGGTTGCGAACGGCACCGTGGCGTACTCGGTGAGTGCGGTTGATTATAGCGGGAACGTAGCCGATTCTACCGTCAATCAGCTCGTAGTTAACAATGACTTAGCGCCGCCGACAGTGGCTTTCAACCAGCCGCCGACACCGACCGAGGGTGCAGCCGTGTCCGGGCAGGTGACTCTCGCGGCAACGGCAACCGATAATGTGGGCGTGACCCGAGTAGATTTTCTTGTCAACGGTTCCGTGGTAGGATCTTCCACTGTCGCCCCGTATTCGATCAACTGGAACTCACTGTTAAATCCTGACGGACCGGCAACGATTGCTGCCACAGCGTTTGATGCCGCCGGCAACGGCACGTCAACCCCTATTGTCAATGTGACGGTGAATAATAACCAAGCGGGAAATTTACTCACTAATCCCTCGCTGGAAGTCGATGCCAATAATGACGGCATTGCCGACTGCTGGCAGCGCGCCGGATTCGGTACCAATGCCTATAGTTGGACCCGCATCAGCGGCGATGCCCATAGTGGCAATTTTTCTGAATCGCTGCAGGTGACCAGTCGAACTAGCGGTGACCGCAAACTGGTGCAGCGTCAGGACTCGAGCACGTGCGCGCCTGCGGTCACCGTTGGCGCTCGTTATACCGTGAGTGGCTGGTACAAATCGACTATTGCTGCAGGACTCGTCGTGTATTACCGGACCAGTACGGGTGTCTGGCAGTACTGGCAGACCAGCGCCAACTTCGCTGCGGCCACCAACTGGGCGCAAGCCAGTTATACCACGCCCCCTGTACCGGCCGGAGCGACCGCGATTTCCTTCGGTTTGTACTTGAATAACGTGGGTACGCTGATAACGGATGACTATTCTGTGGCGCAGGTTTTGGATAGTCCGCCGCCTACCGATACCACCCCGCCTATTGTATCGAACTTCGCGCCCGCGGATGGGACGACCGTAAGCGGCACAGTGTCGTTAACCGCAACGGCAACCGATAATGTGGGCGTGACCCGAGTAGATTTTCTTGTCAACGGTTCCGTGGTAGGATCTTCCACTGTCGCCCCGTATTCGATCAACTGGAACTCACTGTTAAATCCTGACGGACCGGCAACGATTGCTGCCACAGCGTTTGATGCCGCCGGCAACGGCACGTCAACCCCTATTGTCAATGTGACGGTGAATAATAACCAAGCGGGAAATTTACTCACTAATCCCTCGCTGGAAGTCGATGCCAATAATGACGGCATTGCCGACTGCTGGCAGCGCGCCGGATTCGGTACCAATGCCTATAGTTGGACCCGCATCAGCGGCGATGCCCATAGTGGCAATTTTTCTGAATCGCTGCAGGTGACCAGTCGAACTAGCGGTGACCGCAAACTGGTGCAGCGTCAGGACTCGAGCACGTGCGCGCCTGCGGTCACCGTTGGCGCTCGTTATACCGTGAGTGGCTGGTACAAATCGACTATTGCTGCAGGACTCGTCGTGTATTACCGGACCAGTACGGGTGTCTGGCAGTACTGGCAGACCAGCGCCAACTTCGCTGCGGCCACCAACTGGGCGCAAGCCAGTTATACCACGCCCCCTGTACCGGCCGGAGCGACCGCGATTTCCTTCGGTTTGTACTTGAATAACGTGGGTACGCTGATAACGGATGACTATTCTGTGGCGCAGGTTTTGGATAGTCCGCCGCCTACCGATACCACCCCGCCTATTGTATCGAACTTCGCGCCCGCGGATGGGACGACCGTAAGCGGCACAGTGTCGTTAACCGCAACGGCAACCGATAATGTGGGCGTGACCCGAGTAGATTTTCTTGTCAACGGTTCCGTGGTAGGATCTTCCACTGTCGCCCCGTATTCGATCAACTGGAACTCACTGTTAAATCCTGACGGACCGGCAACGATTGCTGCCACAGCGTTTGATGCCGCCGGCAACGGCACGTCAACCCCTATTGTCAATGTGACGGTGAATAATAACCAAGCGGGAAATTTACTCACTAATCCCTCGCTGGAAGTCGATGCCAATAATGACGGCATTGCCGACTGCTGGCAGCGCGCCGGATTCGGTACCAATGCCTATAGTTGGACCCGCATCAGCGGCGATGCCCATAGTGGCAATTTTTCTGAATCGCTGCAGGTGACCAGTCGAACTAGCGGTGACCGCAAACTGGTGCAGCGTCAGGACTCGAGCACGTGCGCGCCTGCGGTCACCGTTGGCGCTCGTTATACCGTGAGTGGCTGGTACAAATCGACTATTGCTGCAGGACTCGTCGTGTATTACCGGACCAGTACGGGTGTCTGGCAGTACTGGCAGACCAGCGCCAACTTCGCTGCGGCCACCAACTGGGCGCAAGCCAGTTATACCACGCCCCCTGTACCGGCCGGAGCGACCGCGATTTCCTTCGGTTTGTACTTGAATAACGTGGGTACGCTGATAACGGATGACTATGCAATGACACTCGCGCCGTGAGGACCATCAATGACTCAAATCTTGGTTCTATAGTCGCTTGACTTGAGTTTATTTATGAAAAAGAAAATTATCACCGCAAGAGGCTAAAGCCATGCGGTGGTTTTGGTGGTTGTTATCTGTTGCAGTATCTAGGCATTGATGATGGTCTTCAGACTGTGTTATAAACTTTGTTTATAACACTACCGGTTCTTCAGTATTTGGCTGGATAGCCGGTTAGACGGCTCCACCCAGCCATTTAATAGTTTTTACAGGTTTGCCCTAGAATGAAAAAAAATGACAACGTTTTCTGCAATGAGAGCAAGGATTGGTGTTCAATGTTGATATTGTCTCCACTTAGGTCTTGCTTGCCGCTCAGCAATCATGCGTGTCGATGTATTGCGCTCGGTCTAACATTATTCCTTCTCGAAGGAACAGCGATAGCCGAGGAGTCGACTACTATCGGCCCGGTTTTGGAGCGTGCAGATAGCCTTTATTTGGAAAAGAAATTTGATGCGGCTCGCAGGGAATTCGAACACGCGATTGAGCTCGACAGAGGATCTCTTTCGGCTTGGCGAGGTCTAGGCTGGAGCCATTGGGCACTAGGGCAAAAAGAGCGCGCCTATCAGATCTGGGCTGATCTGGTTAAGGCTTTTCCGGGCGATTTGCCGACACTGTTGGCGCTAGGCATGGCCAGTGAGCAAGATCATCGTTGGAATGATGCGATTGATTACTATACTCAGGTGCTGAAACTTCATCCGCATGAGAGCTCCGCTCGCCAAGGAAGTGCGAGGATATTGATTAGTCAACGCAAATTTCAATCTGCAGAACAGGACTTAAGAGCGGCACTGAACGATGCTCCGTCGGATAATAACGTAAAATCATTGCTGGCTGACAGCCTGATGGGGCAAGGCCGTTATCAAGAAGCCGAAGACTTGTTGCAGACGCTCGCCCGGACTGAACCTGTGCCCCGGAATCTGCGTCGACTGGCCATGACGCTGGCCGAGCTCGGCAAGTACGAGCAAGCGGCTGATTACTACAAAGCCAGTTTAGGCGTCAAAGCCGATGATGACACCCTTTCCGCTTGGCGAGGATTGGGTTACAGCCTGCGACGACTCGGCCAAAATCAGCGCGCTTATACGATTTGGTCTGGTCTTTTGCAAGACTTCCCGAATGATTTATCGACACTCTTAGCCGTCGCGCGGGCAAGTGAGCAGGATAAGCTTTGGCAACAAGGCCTCGATTACTATGCAAAGGCATTGCAAAAAGCACCAGGAAACCAAGCCGCACATTTAGGCAAAGCGAGGATATTTTTTGCTCAAAAAAACTACAAGGCTACTGAGTTGGAGATAAAGTCAGTCCTGGATCAGTCACCTTCGGATACTGAAGCAAAATTTGCACTGGTTGAGACCCTAGTTGTAATGGATCGCCGCGACGAAGCGGAACGAATTTTGCGTACACTTGTGAATCTCGATCCGTCGCCCAAGAATCTAAATCGTTTAGGCACCATTCTGGCCGATCTCGGCAAAGACGAGGAGTCGGCCAAGTATTTTCGAAGAAGCATGCAATTAGCCCCCGATGATGATAAAGCGATGATGGGTCTTGCTCATGTATATTGGAATCAGCAGCGTTATCACGAATCAACAGAACTTTTACAGCGCTACTTGGCGACGCACCCCGACAATGATGTTGTGCGTACGCGGCTTGCCGAGCACGCGCAGGCCGCCAAGAATTGGGAGCTAGCCGAACGGGAGTTGCGATTCCTAGTGGATAAACATCCCGAAGCAGAAATTAAGTGGAAAATAAAACTCGCGAAACTTCTACATGTCGCAGGACGTCACGAGGAAGCCGTAAAACTGGCGACCGAGGTCGTTACTAAAGGTCCAAATGAGGTAACTGCTATTGGTCTGCTTGCCGATGATGCATTATTTGCCGGAGACATTGAGACGGCAATCCACTGGACTAAACAGCTCGCGACTATCACACCGACGCCGGAACGGCTAACTCGGGTTGGCAAGTTGCATATGGATTTGGGCGACAGTCTGGCCAGTAAAGGCGAGCAAGATGCGGCAATCATACAGTATAGCGCGGCGACGCAGGCATTCCGACAGGCTGCTGCACTGGATCCGATTAAGTCAGGGGCCCCTGTCGAGATGATGGAATCCTTGTTCCGTCAGGGAGCACAAGAAGAGGCGCTGGATCTCGGGAAACAGCTCCACATCAAGTACCCGACCTCGGTAGATGTTAACAAACGTCTGGCCGCTTTTTATAAGGAACAGGGTGACTATCCGGCTGCACGGGAAATACTTGAACGCAATAGTCCATTTTTTCCCGGCAGTACGTCATTAAAGCAAAGTCTTGCTGAGCTAACCTATTATGGCGGCGACAAAGAAAAAGCCTTTAAGATGCTGAATCAGCTTCTGGATGCGCCTAGTCAAGCTATTCCTGTCCTGCTCTATCACGGCATCACTGAATCCGATCGCCAAGATACGGTACCTTTGCAGAAATTCCGGGATCAGATGTTGGCGCTAAAGCGAGAGGGCTATCAATCGATTACTCCAGCTCAGCTCCTTGGATTTTTTGAGGGTAAGACGGTACTGCCTGACAAACCGATCCTCATTACTTTCGATGATGCCCGTTCTGATAGTTTTCAGTATGCCGACCCGGTCCTTATGGAAACGGGATTTCAGGCGACGATGTTCGTTCCTGTGAAGGATGTTGCGGCGCATCAGCCCTACGCGGCTGTGTGGCCGACACTAAGAAAAATGTTCGGGAACGGGCGCTGGGATATGCAATGCCATGGGGCAGAGGCACAACATTATGTTCCCACTAATGCAGAGGGTCATCAGGGCCATTTTCTCGCCAACAAGGCGTGGATAGCTGACTCTGCCCGCCTGGAAACCGATAAGGAATACGCCGCGCGTATTGAACAGGATTTGCTAACGTGTAAAGAGGTTGTGGCGCAGGAAATACCAGGTTCGCATGTTTTCGCCTTCGCTTTTCCCTATGGTGATCAAGGACACAGGTCACTATCCAATGCACCAGATGCGTTCAATATCAACCAAAATTTTGCAAAGAAGCACTTTCAGCTTGCTTTCAACGTGGACAATACTTATCTGACAACCGGAGCGGTTCCCAGATTTACGCTGCCACGATTTGAAGTTCCTCGAACATACACAGGCGAAGATCTTGTCCATCAGCTGAAAGCTATCGACCCCGTATTATCGTCCTCTTACAAGCTGGCCCACCTGGATGTGCAAGCTGGTCGCTATGGGCAGGCTATGGAAATCTTCGATAAGCTGTCTCAGGAAAAAGCGTTCGATAACTCAGAATTACTCACCACTTCAGGTAAAGTATTAAAGTGGAGCGGTGATCATGCAGCAGCCAGAGAGCGATTCGAAAAAGCCCTGACACTGAGTCCCAACAACCCCGTCATTCAGCAGGAGATCGCCGCGCTTGACCTCCGGCATAGACCGGTCCTGCAAGTAAGTGGCCTTTATTACGAAGACAATGCAGATCGGTCCTATTTCAGTTTAGGTCCATCTACACGGTTTTCTGTTTCGGACAAGCTTTCATTGTCGGCCTATTACAAGTATCTGGACTTTACTCAGACACTCAGCGCTGGCTCAGGAACTACAGAAGGTCAACAGAACTTTCAGGCAAACGGGAATGAGTTTAAAGGCCAACTCAATTACGAGCTGGGTTCCCGATCCTTACTGTCATTATCGGCAGGAGCCGCCGATTTTTCCGGGCATGCGTCTCCTACGCCCTCAAAATCGAATTTGATATTTCCATTGGGATCTATCAAGTTAACTGCCGGGGTAGGTGATCGGCTCGATCTGTCAATCGCTGCTGATCACTCCTATGTCAATACGGCCGGAGCGATCGTGAACGATATTGCCTTCAGTCGGGCTCAGGGCGAATTCAAGGTAAAACTTTTCGACTCGTTAAGTTTAAGCGCTAACCATGCCTACTTTTACTATACCGACGACAATCGACGCAATAGAACCGAGGTTGAACTCGATAGCCCCGTCTGGAACGATCCAGATATCACTGTCGGCGCTCAGTTCGTTTACGATGACACACTGAAAAATACCCTATTATTTTGGGCACCCAATAATTACGTGGGCTTGTCCGCTCCGGTTAAGTTGAAAAAGGAGTGGGGGCAGTCAGTCGTTGCGGAAATCACCGTTGCACCCGGGATGGGAAAGGAGGCTGGTACCGATTTCCAGTTTCAGGTTAACTCAACCGGAAGATTAAGCTGGGATTTGAGAGATGACCTCAGTCTGTACGTTTCGGCGGGCCATTATCAGGCTGCGACTTTTTCTAGTTTTAGTGCATTCTCTGGTGTTTCTCTGAGATTTTAACAAGAACAACAGGAGATTCCGGAGGCTGGTTTGGTTTGTAAGCGCTTTGGTAAAAAATAATAGGGCGTCTCGAAAAATCGTCTATCAACGAGAAATCCGTTATTCAGTTGTAAACTTTGTGTGGTGAGGCTGATCTGACTTCTGTTTCGCCCTTGTAGCACAGGCATCTCCAACAGGAGGGGGTTAGTCTTAGGTCAACCTACAACCCATTGTATTTATAATACAAAAAGTTGTGTAGATGACTATGCCCTTGTAGAGGATCTAGTCTGTACTCGCTATTGTTCAATTTGTTTATATTAAAAAATTTTCATTTAAATATTAAAGGATTTTGTCATGTCAGTTGTTGCTGTAATAGGTCTCGGTTATGTCGGCCTTCCACTTGTTGTTGAATTTGGCAAGCATTCTCGTACTATCGGGTTTGATATTGCTGAATTTAAAGTCGAATCTTGTAAAAGTGGAGTTGATCCCTCTCATGAGCTACCTGATGAAGAAATGCGTGCAGCGGTGCATGCAGAGTATTCGTCTGATCCCAAGATATTAGCTGAAGCGGATATTATCATTGTGGCCGTACCAACCCCGGTTGATGATGCGCATATTCCGGATTTTGGCCCACTGATAGGTGCAAGCCAATGTGCAGGCCAGTACATGAAAAAGGGCACTATTGTCGTTTATGAGTCGACGGTTTATCCAGGTGCAACCGAAGAAATTTGCATCCCAGTTCTGGAGCGCGAGTCAGGCATGGAATGGAAAGAGGATTTCTTTATTGGGTACTCCCCTGAGCGAATCAATCCCGGTGACCGGGAACATACACTTACCTTGATTCTTAAGGTGGTAGCAGGTGATACACCGGAAACGCTCAAGAAAGTGGCCAAGCTTTATGAAAAAATTGTAATACCTGGAGTGCATCGCTGTACAAGTATTAAGGTGGCTGAGGCGAGCAAAGTGATCGAAAATACGCAGCGTGATCTGAATATTGCTTTGATGAATGAACTGGCAATCATTTGCGATAAGCTCGACATCGATACGACTGAGGTATTGGAAGCTGCCGGCACGAAATGGAATTTTTTAAATTTTAAACCTGGACTGGTTGGCGGACATTGTATTGGTGTTGATCCCTATTATTTGACACATAAAGCTGAGATGCTCGGTTACAATCCACAGGTTATTCTTGCGGGCAGGCGCATTAATGACGGTATGGGTAAATTCATCGCAGAGAAAACACTCAAGAGCATGATTTCGTGCGGCAGTTATGTGAAAGGCGCGCGAGTTAATATATTGGGACTTACCTTTAAAGATAATTGCGCCGATTTACGCAACTCAAAAGTTATGGATGTCATTAATGAGTTAAAAAGTTTTGGCGTGGAAGTTTTTGTCCATGATCCGTATGCTGATCCTGATGAAGCGATGGACGATTATGGTATAAGTTTACTCTCGTGGGAAGACATGCCAAGAGCTGATGCAATTGTGGTTGCTGTATCACATCATCAATTTACCTCTTTATCTGTTGAGGATTTTGAGAGAAAACTGGCCAAGGGGGGGTGTTTTATTGATGTGAAATCTTGTTTTAATCCGGTTGAATTTGAGCAGGCAGGAATCAAGGTCTGGAGGCTTTAATGGTCGTGTCTGAGTAACATCGGTTTAACCTAACGATCATTGCGACCGTCGTCAACCCTGATAATGTGTGGGTTGAGAGGAGGCGGGCAGGGATACTTATCTTATAAAAAGGCTATGTCATCGTTAACTATGGAATTTTTTATTTCTTTTTCATAAAATAAGCCATGTAGGTTTTCAATTGGAGATCATCATGAAAAACGCCGAGTTTTTTCAATTAATTACTGCAATCCGTGAATTAGATCATCACCAGCGCAAACTGCTGAACGCTGCCTTAAATCAACTATCCGACGAACCCAAAGTCCTCGAATTGATTGAGTCCTGCTTTGATGCTA